>JBBTXH010000040.1:16174-39174 GCA_038062385.1 Patescibacteria group bacterium | reverse complement strand
GCTTGATTATCAAGGATTCACGGTGTGGCAATCGGTTGAATCAGCTCCTGGTTACATCATGGTGCATGCCGACGACCCCCACTATCCACCGGTGTTGAAGCATCAAGAAAAATTCGTTTATACTCCCAATGCTTACTTTGATAAGAACCTGGAACGTCATCTGTGGAACAATGGTTATATGTTTAAGGGGTTAACAGATTACACTTTGGAAATAGATGATGAAGACAAGCCATGGTGGGTCGTAACGGTTTACGAGCCGACCATCGCGTTCTGGGGCAAGAAGATTTTGGGCGTAGTGGTCGTGGATCCAACAACCGGCATGTATGCGTTTCATCCTGCGGATAAAATTCCAGATTGGATTGATCGCGCCGTACCCAGTGCTTTTATTAACAACTATATTTCTGAATGGGGTGTATTGAAATCAGGTTGGCTCAACTCTTGGTGGGAGAAGAAAGATCTGGTAGAACCGGAAGAACAGGAATTTGTCTATGGCTCTGACAATGAACCTTATTGGGTGACTCGTATTACTTCCACTTCTCAGGCTGATGAAGCGGTTATAGGAATGTTCTACACGAATTCACGAACCGGCAAGTCAACAAAGTACCATGCGGTTGGAGCGACTGACAGAGCCATCTTGCAGGTAGTTGACAGCAAGGTGTCGTTTAGGAAGTTGCACGGTGTGGCGCCGACAATCTATAATATTTACGGGGTCATGACCTCGGTTGTTCCTCTGCTCGGCTCCAGTCACGTTTTCCAGGGTATTGCTCTCGTTAACGTGGAGAATCAGCAATTCGTGGTGGCTGAAAATCTCACGGACGCTCTTCGTGAATATCAACGCATGTTGGCTGGCAGTGGAAATCAAATGGCTCCTGAAACCATCCACAGTATGGTGGAGATCAGGGGCATCGTGGATCGTTTCGCGGACGAAGTTCGCAACAGTCATACGATTTACTATCTCCATCTGACGGATGTTCCGCAGTTGTTTACCGGCGGATCTGACAATCTGTCTTCGCCGAAATTGCCGTTGACGATTGTTGGAGACAGTGTGATTATGAGCTACATCCCAAGCGGAGAGGATGTGGTTCCGATCATGAAGTTTGATAATACATCGCTTCTGCTCAATACCACACTGAACCAAGATACTGTTCGGCTGAAGGAAGAAGAGTTTCGAGATAAAAACGCGAGTCAGGAGGAATCTGCTCAACCTCGTTAACTTGACTTAATAATATTATAGCGCGTCCCGTGAAACACGGCGCGCTTTTCTTTTTCTCGCTTTGCGAGAAAAAGACCCGCCGTAGTCGCCCGAACCCCGGATCGCAGCCTGCCTGCGCAGACAGGTCCGGGGGAAGGGTGACGAAGGCGGGTAACAGTCCAACGAAAGACATTGTCTTGAACTATGATTACAATGATTACTTGACGGACTATGATTTTTCGTAATCATAGTATTCATATAATCAGATAAATCATAAGTTCATGACAGTTTTGACTTTTTATTTAATAGTAGTACAATTCACTATCGATGCCGAGGGGCGTCGCAACAAAGGAGGACTCATGAAAGTGCTGTTGCAGTTGAAGTGGCATTTTGTGATTTTCATGGTTGCGCTTTTGACTACATTGATCTTCAGGGAAGTATCTGCCCAGGAAGGGAAAACAATTAACTCGCTTCCAGACATTGTTCTTGTCCCGCGTTTTTTCACCGGCAACGGGACATCTCCGGCCACTGACAAGATGACTTTGCCGAATGGTTCGCACGTGAAAGTGGCGGTGGTGGTCTATGCGGCGGTTGACACCAAAGTAAATCTCACGCGCTATTGCAAAAGCGAAGTGAAGAAGACAAAGAAAGATGGTACAACCACGACTTCAAGCGAGTCGATCTCAACCGATGTCAAAGTGGTTGGAAAAACCAGCGTCCTTCTGTCCTGGCGACAGTTGGAGCCATCAGCAAATGGAATGTGCACCCTGACCGTTGAGGTCGGCGATAAGAAAGAAATATTTACAGTTTACGGAGAAAAGTAAAATCAATAATCGTTCCGTCTCACGGGACGATTTTTTGTTATTGCAAAAAGATTAATTTTCAGTTAAAATGTAAACGTAAACATCAAGTTGCCTTATGATCACAACCAATGACCTCCGCGAAAAATTTATAAATTTTTTTGAAAAAAAAGGGCACGTGGTCATTCCTTCCGCGTCTTTGATTCCGGAAAACGATCCGAGCGTTTTATTTACCACCGCCGGCATGCATCCGCTGGTGCCGTATTTGATGGGCGAAAAACATCCCGCAGGTAATCGTTTGGTAGATTGTCAGAAGTGTATCCGCACCGGCGACATTGACGAGGTCGGAGATAACAGGCATTTAACATTTTTTGAAATGCTGGGTAATTGGTCGCTCGGTGATTATTTTAAACAAGAAGCGATTGAGTGGAGCTTTGAATTTTTAACTTCAAAAAACGGACTTGGTTTGGACGCGAAGAGATTATTTGTTACGGTTTTTCGCGGCGATGATGACGCAGCGCTTGATGAAGAAACAATAAAAATTTGGCAGGAGCAATTTACGAAAGCCGGAATTGCCGCAGAAGTTTCATTGAAAGGTGTTTGGGAAAATGAAAACACCAGAATTTTCGCGTTAGGAAAAGAGGATAATTGGTGGGGCTTGGCAGCTGGCGGACCGTGCGGGCCGTGTTCTGAAATGTTTTATGATGTTGATCCGGAAAAAGGATTTGCCAAAAATAAAACGCACGCTGAGCTTGTTAAAAACGCGAGATTTGTTGAAATTTGGAATGACGTATTTATGGAATATGACCGCGGTGCTGATGGAAAGTTGTCAAAGTTGCAGCAGAAAAATGTTGACACCGGCATGGGGCTTGAACGAACGACGGCGATATTAAACAGCAAGAAAGAAGTTTTTGATATTAACGAGTTTGAAATTTTATTTAATAAAATCAGCGACCTGTCGGGCAACAAATATCTTGGTAATGAACGAGCGTTTAGAATCATCGTTGATCATTTGCGTACCGCGACATTTGTTCTTGGAGATAATAGGGGAATTGAACCGTCTAACGTGAGCGCGGGTTATGTTTTGCGCAGATTGATTAGAAGGGCTATACGCTACGGTAAACAACTTGGCATTAAAGAAATTTTCACTTTCAAAATTGCGGAAATAGTTATTGGTTCGATGGCCGGAGTTTATCCTGAATTAAAAAAGAACAAAGAGTTTATTGTTAATCAACTGATCAAAGAAGAAGAAAAATTTAAAGAAACTTTGGAGAATGGACTGCGCGAGTTTGAGAAGTTGGCGAAGAAAAATTCATTAAACGGAAAAGAAGCGTTTGTTTTGTTTTCAAGTTATGGTTTTCCATTTGAAATGACCAGCGAATTGGCCGAAGAAAAAGGGTTGGAAGTTTCCAAAGCTGAATTTGACGAAGAGTTTGTTAAGCATCAAGATCTTTCTCGCACTGCTTCGGCCGGTATGTTTAAGGGCGGTCTCGCAGATTCATCGGAAGAAACGAAAAAATTGCACACCGCCGCGCATTTGCTTTTGGAATCTTTGCGCCAAGTTCTCGGCGGGCATGTTTTTCAGAAAGGAAGTAATATAAATTCCGAACGTTTGCGTTTTGATTTTTCTCATCCGCAAAAAATGTTAGCGGAGGAAATTGTTAAAGTTGAAAATTTAGTTAACGAACAAATTCAAAAAAAATTAGCTGTTGAAATGAAAGAAATGAGTTTGGAGGAAGCGAAAAATAATGGCGCGATGGGAGTGTTTGAAGCCAAGTATGGCGCCAACGTAAAAGTTTATTCGATCGGAGATTTCAGTAAGGAAATCTGCGGCGGACCGCATGTTGACAATACTGCTATCCTTGATAAATTCAAAATTATAAAAGAAGAGGCGAGTTCAGCCGGAGTTCGCAGAATCAAAGCAATACTTGAAAAATAAATTATAAAATTTATGTCGGGATTTGAAAAACCACCAGCATTCAACGCGCAAGAAATATTGCAAGGCGCTGAAGATGATCGGGTAGAAAGAAACAAAAGACAGGAAAGAAATGATCGAGCTAATCTGGATGAAAAATTGACCGCTTTGTTGCTTGAAGAATATTGGTTGAGTATAAAGATAAAAGAAATGGAAGAAAGGTCACGGAAAGTTGACGCGATTGGGACAAGCTTGAAAAAACTGAAAGAGAAGCAAGGAGAGCTAAAAGCGGAAATTGAGAGAAGCAAGGAATTGTTGAAAAGATCTTGAGACATGGGAAAGGCCGCCTTCGTTACTCTTTGCTGTCAAGGCTTCAAGTGACTACGGCGTGCCAAGGAGGGAAAATGGAAACAGAGAAAGAGAACGGGTTGAGAAGCGAGGAAAGTCCCCGAAAAAAGTATGAACAAGAATTGCGACACTTATCGCTTGGTGAAAGGATTTCACGGGCGATGACCGCGACAGGAGAAGAACTGTTAGCGTTCTGCCATGATCCTGAGGCCAAAGTTATCTGCGCGCTTCTCCGAAATCCGGCATTCGGTTTGAGGGAGGCGCGGTTTGTCGCCGGACATCATTGCTCCAGCGCCGGACTGGAATTTTTGGCCAATCGGCCGTTGTTTATAAATGATGACGGCGTCAGGCGATTACTTTTCCGCAATCAGTTTACCGCTGACCATGTTTTTGCCGGATGTTTCGCCACTCAAAATCTTTTCGCTCTGCACAATTTTGCGTCCGGATATGAAATGACTGAAAAAGGGAAAGGTTTAGTTCGCCGGGCGCTGCGGAAAAAGTTTACTGAAAGTCCGGCTGAAACATGCGCTGATTTTGTCGTCAAGACTGAAGGCCGCTGTTTGAAATATCTGATTGGGCTTCATTTCAAAGTGGAGACCAGCCGCATCTTGGCGCATCATCAGTACACTTCAATGATTTTGGTTAGAAATTTATTGATCTTTCCGGGCTTAGCGCCTGAAGTCATTCGTGGAATTTCCAAGTCAGCGATGGTTTGGAAAAATCATGAATTCAAAAAAATGATTCTCGGACATTCAAATTGTCCGTCTGACGTTAAAAAACGCAGTTAGCCATTTAAGTTCCGCCACAACGGGACTTTTTCATTTTGCTTAATGTTCAACGCTTGAATTTTCTATTCATTCTGCTACGCTTTCAGTAGTTTAATAATTAACTAAATTACTTATGTCACAAAAATGTGTTAAATGCGGCGTGCCGCTTGAGGGTTTCATGGCGAAAATCGCTGGTTTCATTGGTGTCAGAAAATCTGATAAAAATCCTGATTATTGCAATAAATGCGAAGGCAGTGTTACAGGCGAAGCGCCAGTCGCAGATAATTCCGTTAACGCCGGCAGTACCGAGGATCATAGCGGCCATGATCACAGTGGTGGATCTTGTTGTCATTAATAATATTATGGTTTCCGGTAGGGGACAAAAATTTTTGTTCCCTACCGTGAAATTTTTAATATGCCCGAATTAACACCTATGCTGAAACAATACGCGGAAATAAAAGCGCGCCACCAAGGCGAACTGCTTTTTTTTCGTTTGGGCGATTTTTACGAATTATTCGGTGATGACGCGCGGGAAGCGTCAAAGATTTTGGATATTGTCCTTACCGCGCGCCACAAAGGAACAGATCATGAAACGCCGATGTGCGGTATTCCTCATCACGCGCTGGAAAATTATCTCGCCAAATTGCTCAAAGCCGGAAAACGAGTGGCGATTTGCGATCAACTTAGTGATCCGACTTTACCGGGTATTGTTAGGCGTGATGTCACGCAAGTGGTTACGCCCGGCACCACGCTGGTTGATTCAACTCTGAAAAATAAAAGCAATAATTACATTGCCAGTTTGATTTTAGAAAAAAACATTTGGGGTTTGGCGGTTTGTGATCTTACGACAGGCGAGTTTCAATTGGCGGAAACCGCTGATTTTAATTTGTTGAAAAGCGAATTGTTCAGATTGAATGTTTCAGAAGTAATTGTTGCGAGTGACCTGGCCAATGATTCGCGTTACGCTGAATTTATTTCAACTTTGAGAAACGTTGGTGTTTTTCAACCAACTTCAATTTTTATTAATTCATATCAAACGTTAGTTGATCATTTTAAAATAAAAAATTTATCTGCGTTTGGAGTTGAAGAGTTGAAGCAGGCGATTGAGGCCAGTGGCCGTCTGCTTGGTTATTTGAAAGAAACGCAGAAAACAGAACTTATTCATTTAACCAAAATCAAACGTTACAACTTTGCTGATTTTATGGTGCTGGATGAAGCCACGATTCGCAATTTGGAATTACTGCAAACTTCTTGGCGCGGAGAATATGAAGGCAGTTTGCTTTCAGTGATTGATCAAACCTCAACCAGCGCTGGCGGAAGATTATTGCGTAGAACATTGCTGGCGCCATTGCTTTCCAGCGAATTAATCAACGATCGATTGACGGCAGTAGTGGAAATCAAAGAAGATTCGCGGTTAATCAGAAATTTAAAAGAAAAATTTGAGCAATTGGCTGATCTTGAACGTTTGCTCGGGAAAATCGGTTGTCGCAGAACCAATGGCCGCGATCTGGTCGCGTTGAAAAGAAGTTTGCAGTTGGTGCCTGAAATAAAATTTTTGATTCAAAACAAACAAAGCAAAATTTTAAATAACGCGATTTTTGAGTTGGTTGACTTCAGTGAACTGGTTAACTTGTTGGAACAAGTTTTCGTTGATGAGCCATCTGCCGTGATTACCGAAGGAGGAATGATCAAAGACGGCTTCAACGCGGAACTGGATGAATTGCATCAAATAGGCAGGGGCGGTCGGGATTGGTTGCTTCAATATCAGGCGAGCGAAATTGAACGCACAAAAATTAATTCATTGAAAGTTCGTTTCAATAATGTTTTCGGATATTACATTGAAATCAGTAATTCGAATTTGGGGCAAGTGCCAGCTGATTATACGCGCAAACAAACCTTGGCCAACGCGGAGAGGTTCATTACGCCGTTGCTAAAAGAATACGAGGAAAAGATTTTGGGCGCGGAAGAAAAAATAATTGCGCTAGAACAGAAAATTTTTTGGGACATCGTGGAGCGAATCGGAAAATATTTTCTGGCCATATCTCGGACCGCGGAAATTTTGGCGAACTTGGATTTATTGCTTTCGTTCGCGATCGTGGCTAACGAAAATAATTATGCGCGTCCGATTGTTAACAACAGCGGAAAGATTACAATAAAAAACGGCCGCCATCCGGTGATTGAAAAATTTCAAAAAGAACAATACGTGCCGAATGACTTGGATATGGATCATGAAAAGCAAGAATTTATTTTATTGACCGGACCGAATATGAGCGGCAAATCAAGTTTTCTGCGTCAAACCGCGTTAATCTGTCTCATGGCGCAGATCGGTTCGTTCGTGCCCGCGGAAACAGCGGAGATCGGTGTGATTGATAGAATATTCACGCGCGTTGGCGCTTCGGATAATTTGGCGGAAGGCGTTTCAACCTTTATGGCGGAAATGCTTGAAGCCGCGAATATATTGAATAACGCGAGCAAAAATTCTCTGATCATTTTGGATGAGCTGGGTCGAGGCACGTCAACTTACGACGGCGTCAGTATTGCTCTCGCCATCATGGAATATTTGCATGATCACGTTCGCGCGAAAACGATTTTCGCCACGCATTATCATGAGTTGACGAGCGTCGTGGAACGGTTGGAGCGCGCTGAGAATTATTCTGTGGCGGTGAGTGAATATCAGGAGCGGGTGATTTTTCTACACAAGATCGTGGCCGGTGCGACTTCAAAAAGTTATGGCATTGAGGTGGCGCGTTTGTCCGGTTTGCCGCAGGAAATAATTTTTCGAGCCGAAGAAGTTTTGAAAAATTTTGAACAAAGCAAGGAGGTCAAATCGCCGAGTCAAGGAACGTTATTATTAAAATAATTTGTTAGGCCGATTGGGACGGGACGGTAGGGACAGAACACTGTTCTGTCCCTACCGTCCCGTCCCAATAAACGCGTTTTGTTCTTTTGTTCAATTACGTTTTACGATTTATTGACATGATGTTAAAATTTTGATATAAAGATTCGTATACTGTTTGTTGACAAAAGGGGAATAAAGGAAAGGAGAGTGCCAGATGAGAATTGTGCTCGTTGTTCTGGTCGTGTGTTTTCTCTTCAGCGGTTGTGAAAAAAGAATCATCGAGGACTGCCCAAAAGACTGGTGCGATAAAAAGTACTGCGAAGTGGAAATCAATATCACGCAAAAAGATTGCGTTGACGCTAATCGACAGCAGATGGAAGTTGCCAAGAAACAGGCTGAAGACAAGTGCGCTCAAGTTTTGGAAAATCTGACCAAGGTAACCAAGGAAGAACGGCGCCCCTGCGGAGATTACAATTTTTCTTGGTGTTCAGAGTATGAATGCGGTTTGCCGGCGATACAAGGACGATTGTTTGTTGATGATTTGAATGAAAGCGAAAAGTTGGTCGCCAAATACGTCAAAGTAAAAGATTATCTTACTTGCGCTGAGTCATTTCAAAATTATCTTGCTTGCGCCGTTGAGGCTACGCCTGATACTCATCAGCCACTCATCAAACCAGTTGAAGTTGTTCAAACCAAATTAGATTGTTATCGCGAAGAATATCGGTCAGTGGCTCTTGAAGTCGTCAAACACAAGAAGCCAATGGGTTTGTTCGCGTTCAGCACCGATGATCAAGTTTTTTCGCCGAGAATTTACGCGGTGATTGATTATTTCTCGTATTTGCGCGAAAACGATATTGATCCAAAATCAGCCGGCACGTCTATTCAGGAATTAGTTGATTCGTTTAGATCAGCTTTCAGCGAGTTGGAAAGAGCGTGGAAGAAAGAAAATGATAAAGACATGAAAGAATTTCTGCTGATTCGCATGTGCGATATTGTTTCAGACCACGAGTATTTTGATCTGCCTTCACCCAAGGCTGGTCGCACCAAACAACAAGTTCAAGAAGACCTTGATTGCGAACCGCCGGAAACATCTTTGTTCGGGGCAAGAGTCGGTTAAATAGTACAGACGTTGTTCATTGAATAACGTCTTTTTTAATATGAAAAACCCCAGACCATTGCGGTCTGGGGTTTGGTGGATTAAAGGGTGGAAAGAAATTTTTCAGCTACATTTCGTGGAAGAAATGGGCCGTCTTTCGCGATTCGCGTGAGCAGTTCAAGGGCTGTTTGCTTGTTAGGCGTTCCTGTTTTTACCTCTTGAATGCAACGCTCAACGATTGGCGCGTACTGATGGCCCTCTTGATTTGTTTCCATGGTCTTGAACATTCCCGGAATTTCTGACCAAGGCGCTTGCATTACCTTTTCATAAACTATTCGGTCTTCTTCAGCCCATCCTTGGATTACTTTGTGCGTTTCTACGCAACTAGCGCATTTAGTCAAATGAGCAGTGATTGACTGTTTCAAGGATTCATCATTCAAAACACCAGCAACGTACCAGAGCATGTTTGAATAAGTCGGACATCGCTTTTTGCTCATGTCTTGCCTCCTTTCAGGCAGTTCATATCAGTATAAATAAACATGATGCTTTTGTCAAGGGAAGGCGGTTTTGCAAAAAATAATTATTGTGATAAGGTTATGATTAATTAAGATTAGTAGGCTTGTCCTGAACCCGAACAGCGGTGAGTGGTTCAGGGATTAGGAGGACATTTAGGATATTCAAAACTATGCCAATAAAAATTTTATCAAAAGAACTGATCAATCAAATCGCGGCCGGAGAAGTGGTGGAGCGGCCAGCTTCAGTTGTAAAAGAGTTGGTGGAAAATTCGCTTGACGCGGGAGCGAAAAATATTGGTGTTGAGATTGAAAATGGCGGGACTAACTTCATTAAAATTGTTGATGACGGCTCTGGCATGAATAGGGAAGACGCGCAACTTTCGGTCTTGGAACACGCCACGAGCAAGCTTGGCTCAATCGATGATTTATATAAAATCAGCACTTTGGGATTTCGTGGTGAAGCGCTGTCGAGTATTAGCGCGGTCAGTGAATTTATCTTGGTAACGAAAAACAGCGATTCAATCGCAGGTACTCAAGTCTCAGTCAAAAATGGCGAGGTTGTCGTGGAAGATGTTGGCGCGGCGGTCGGCACAACGATTACTGTAAAAAATTTATTTTATAATATTCCGGCCAGAAAAAAATATTTAAAGACCGCGGTGACCGAGTTCAATCACATCGTGGATCTTTTTTTAAACTATTGCTTGGCTTATCCATCCGTCAGTTGGAAACTTACGCACAATGGAAAATTGGTTTATCAATTTCCCGCGGGCTCTCTGGTTCAGCGAGTTTCAGATGTACTGGGCGATGAAGTGTGCGAAAATCTTTTTGAGGTTGACACCAAGTTGAACGGTTTGACGGTCCGCGGTCATCTCGGCAAACCGCAGATCGCGCGCAACAATCGCAAATTGCAATATCTTTTTGTTAACGGTCGGCCGGTCAATGAGTTTATTGCCGCGAAAAATATCAAAGATGCTTTCGGCTCATTGATTCCAAGAGATTATTATCCGGTTTATGTTTTGAATTTGCATATTGATCCGGAGTTTGTTGACGTCAATGTTCATCCGCGCAAATTGGAAGTTCGTTTTTCCGAACCGCAACTCATTTATCGCACGCTGTATCAGGCCGTGGCCATGATTCTCGACGAGCAAGAGTTGTCGCGCCAAGTGAATTCAACGGAATTGAAACAGTTTGTGCCGTTGAAAGAAGTTTTAACGCAAGGTTTTGCGTTTAACAAGCAGAGCGTAGAGGCGCGATTTATCGCGCCTCATGAACGAAACATGGTGCCAACCACGCCATCCGTTGAAACGCAAAATTTTGCGTCTCGTGAAGGTACGTTTTCGCCAAACCCGCCATCAGCCGAAATACCATCAACGCAACCGGCCGCCACAACCATCAATCGCGAAGTGTTTATTCCTGAATATAAAATTCTGGGCCAAATACAGGATTCATATATTGTGGTGGAAACAGCCAACAGCTTGAAGATTTATGATCAACACGCGTCGTCAGAGCGAGTGCAGTATGAAAAAATAAAACGTGAATGGCAAATTGGTCGCATCGCTTCGCAGAAAATGTTGATAGAACAGAACATTGAACTTTCGCCGGTCGAAGCGCGACTGATCAATGACAACTTAGAACTTTTCCAAAAATTGGGTTTTGATATTTCGGTTTTCGGCGCGAATAATTTTGCGATCGCGGCTCTGCCCACACTTTTCACAAATGCCAATGCGCAGGAAATAATTTTACAAATTGTCGGCGAACTCACGGAATCAATCATGACTCTGGAAAAAATCAGTGAACCGGTTGATAAGATTTTCAAGATGATGGCTTGTCGGAGCGCGATCAAATTTGGCGATCGCTTGAGCGTCTCGGGCATGGAAGCATTGATTAATGATCTTGAAAAATTGGATAATCAATACACCTGCGTGCACGGCCGACCTTGCATTCTTGAGTTCACGTTTAATGAATTCAAGAAGCTGTTTAAGAGAAATTAATTGTTGCATTAAGCTAGCTCCAACCTCCAATCTCCAACCCCCAACATCCATTATTGTTGATAACCATTTGACAAAGCCTTAAATATAGATTAGAATGGCGTCGTGAATAATTTCGTATAAATTACGTTAATTTTCTGTAAAAATTCTGTTTTTCGAAACAAATTTTATCTAAAATTAAACAAAAATACAAAATTAGGTCAACCCATGACAAAATTTGTTGTTTTTGAGTTGACATATTTTTTAAAAACATTATAATTAAGTTACTTTTTTCATGGCAAAACAGGACATTATAGAAGTGCGCGGCGTGGTAGAGGAGCTTTTACCCGCCGGTTCATTCAAAGTCAAGCTTGAAAATGGACACGTGGTGCTCGCTCATTTAGCCGGCCGTATGCGCATGAATAAGATCAGAATAATGCTGGGTGATGCAGTGAAGGTGGAAATTACACCGTACGATTTAAGCAAGGCTCGGATTACTTACAGATTTTAATTGACATTGAAATATCCTCCTTCGCTCTTTTCAGGAGCTACGGAGGATTAATAAAACTGCCTCCAATAAGCAGAAGACATTTTTTTGAAAATCAATTATGAAAGTGCGCGCTTCAGTAAAAGCAATTTGCAAAGACTGTAAAGTAATTCGCCGTAAGCGAAGAGTTTGTGTTATTTGCAAAAACCCGAAGCACAAACAAAGACAAGGATAAATTTTAAGATATCTATCATATATGGCAAGAATCGCCGGCATCAATATCCCGCCAGAAAAGAGAATTGTTATTTCTCTCACTTATATTCATGGTATTGGTTTGCATACTGCAGAAAATATTTTGAAGAAATTGAATATTGATTCGAATATTAGAACTAAAAATTTACCTGAAGAACAGGTTAATAATTTGCGTTTGATGATTGAAAAAGATTTGAAGGTTGAAGGCAACCTCAGGCGCGATGTTCAGGCCAATATCAAAAGAATGAGAGAAATAAAATGCTACCGCGGCACACGGCATTCAAAAGGTTTGCCGGTGCACGGACAGAGAACCAAAACGAACAATCGCACGGTTCGCGGAAACGTCAGAAAAACCATGGGTAGTGGACGAAAGCCGACGGCGCAGAAGACGTAAGTGACGGAAGCACAAAACCCTAAGCACAAAATCCAAATTAAAATTCAAAATTTGAAATTCCAAATTTAAATCAACTTAATTCGCTTAATTCTCTCAATTCGCTCAAAGTATGACTGACGAAACACAAACAACTGAAGAAAATAAAGATCCATTAGCCGAAGTAAAACCGGAAGATTTAGGTTTACCGAAAGAAGAAGGCGCTGAAAAGAAGGGCAAAGCGGTTAAGCCGATTAAGGGCAAAAAGAAAAAAGTGGCCAGATCCGTGCCGGTGGGCAATGCTTATATTCACGCGACATACAATAATACGATCGTTACTTTGACTGACCAAGCCGGTAATGTGCTGGCAGCCTCAAGCGCCGGAGCCAATGGTTTCAAAGGTCCGAAAAAAGCGACTCCATATGCCGCGACAGTTATTGTCAAGAACGCAGTGGAGAAGACCAGATTATATGGTTTGCGAGATGTTAATGTCTTTATCAAAGGCGTTGGCCTTGGTCGAGAAGCAGCGGTGCGCGGACTTAATGCCTGCGGACTCAATGTTTTAACGATCAAAGACGTTACCCCGATCCCGCATAATGGTTGCCGCAAAAGAAAACCTCGTAAGGTGTAATCTTGTATTTTTATTTTTTTATATTTTTAATTTATTATTTATATTATTTAATCCACGGAAGCTATGGCTCGAAATTTGACCAACAAATGCAAACAATGCAGACGAGAAGGAATAAAATTATTCTTGAAGGGTGAACGTTGCAATAGTTCCAAGTGCGCTATTGTCAGACGTAATTTTATTCCCGGACTGCATGGCCCGAAAATGAGCAAAGGCAGTCGTTTGTCCGGCTATGGTTTGCAATTGCGCGAAAAGCAAAAAGCCAAGAGAACATACAAAATTTTGGAAAAACAATTTAGAAATTATTTCAAAAAAGCGATCGACAAGGTGGGTGATACCGGTACGATTATGTTCAAATTTTTGGAATTGCGTTTGGATAATGCGGTTTACCGCGCTGGTTTTACCACCAATCGCGATCAAGCGAGACAGCTCGTCACGCATGGCCATATTCTGATTAATGGCAAAAAAGTGAATATTCCTTCATATCAAGTGAAAGTTAAAGATAAAATAGCTCTGAAACCGAAAACATTGGCTAAGGAAGCTTTTCAAACTATTGGCGAGCGCTTGACCAAGATGGAATTTCCGCACTGGTTATCAATGGACGTAAAGACGCTTGAAGCGCAAGTGATTGAGTTGCCGGATTTGCAAAGAAATAGACCGAATTTTGATTTGAAGTTAATCATTGAGTTCTATTCAAGACAATAATTAATTAAACTGCCGCTGGACAGTCCAAAGTCCGAAGACAGTATAAATCCGCAAGAGTCTGTCTAAGAAGTCACTTTCGTAGCGAAACGTTCAAATTTCGAGCGAAAAACGTGCAAGTTGAGGAGAGTTATCGCGAAGAATGATAACTCGACGAGACTTAAGCGTTTTGCAGCCGAAATTTGGACGTTGCAGCAGAAAATGGACTTTTTAGACAGACTCTGTAGCGGAGTCAGGCGAAGATTCGTTTACGAAAACGTTTCTTTACCGGATAAGAAAAAAAGTATGGAAAAAGTCTTATTACCCTCAAAGATTTCTTTTGAGGAAACAAAGGAACCGAACAAATCGACATTTGTCGTTGAACCGTGTTATTTCGGATACGGCACGACCATTGGCAATGCTTTGCGCCGAGTCTTACTGTCATCTTTGCCGGGCGCTGCGGTTACAGCCGTGAAAATCATTGGCGCTGATCAGGAATTTTCTTCGATCGATCATATCAAAGATGACGTTTTGCACATTTGTTTGAACTTGAAAAATTTGCGCATGAAAGTTTTCAGTGATCAACCGGTGAAACTCTCTTTGAAAGTCAAAGGAGAAAAAGTCGTGACCGCCGCTGATATTGAAAAAAACAGCGATGTTGAAATCGTAAATCCGGATTTGGTTATTACCAGTATTACTGATAAAAAAGGCATTTTAGAAATGGAAATTACGGTTCAACAAGGACGTGGTTATTGGCCGACCGAAGAGAGAACTCGCGAAGAATTGGCTATCGGCACGATTTTAATTGATGCGATTTTCAGCCCGGTTTTGAAAGTTGGATTTAAAGTCATCCCGACTCGCGTAGGCGATATTACGAATTATGATAAATTGACCATGGAAATCGAGACTGATGGCACCATTTCGCCGGAAGAGGCGATTGCGCAGTCAGCCAAGATCTTGATTGATCATTTTTCACTTTTGTTAATTAACAAAGAAGAAGTTGTTAAAGAAGAAACTGTTTAATTGTTTATTTAACCTTCCATCCACCTACATCCTACCGCCCTACATCCTACCATCCTAACGGCTCCTAATTTTAACTTATGAGGCATAAAAATAAAGTAGTAAAATTCAGCCGTCCGGCCGCTCAACGAAAAGCATTGGTTCGTTCTTTAGCGACCAGTCTGATTTTGTGCGGAAAAATCAAGACTACTTTGGTTCGCGCTAAGGCCCTCCGACCGATCGTGGAAAGATATATTACCAAGGCTAAAAATAATAATTTGGCGACGCGCCGAATGCTCATGGGTTTCTTTTATCAGGAAAAAGCGGTTAACAAGCTTTTGAATGAAATAGGTCCGAAATATAAAGAACGCAACGGCGGTTATACGCGTATTATGAAATTAAACATAAGAAAGGGCGATGATGCGCCCATTGGCATTATTGAACTTATATGAACAGAGAAAGACACAAAATTGACGCGGACGGAAAAATCTTAGGCCGATTGGCCAGTGAGATTGCGACTTTATTGCGCGGCAAACATAAGGTTGACTTTCAGCCGAATATCGACGCCGGTGATTTTGTTGAAGTGAAAAATGCCGGCAAAATAAAAGTTACCGGCGCGAAATTGGTTCAAAAGCAATATCATCATTTTTCCGGTTACCCGAGCGGTTTGAAGAGTTTCAATCTTGAAAATAGATTGGCCAAAGATCCGGGATTTGTGATTTGGCACGCGGTGCGTCTGATGCTCGCGAAAAACAAATTACGCGATGTAATTTTAAAAAGACTAACGTTTGTAAAATAAGGTATGGTAGTTAAAAAACCAGCAGTTAAAGCTGAAAAGAAACCTGTAAAAACAATCAAAAAAGCGGCTCCAAAGAAAAAGGAAGTTAAACCCGTTGAAGTTGTGGTTGAAGAGGTGGTGGTTAATGTTCCGGTGGAAGAGCCAACGGCTAATGCCAAGAAATCAGAATACCTTTTTGGTTTGGGACGCAGAAAGACGGCCATTGCTCGCGTACGCGTGTACAAGAAGGGCGAAGGCAAGGTGACGATCAATGAAAAAGATTTGAGAGTATATTGCCCGACCGCTGATTTGCAGGGAAAAGTTCTTTCAGCGCTTGAAATCGTTGGTCAAACCGGTAAGCTGGACATTGTTGTCAAAGTTTCCGGCGGAGGCCGTGTGGCTCAAGCTGAAGCGATTAGACACGGTATGAGTAGAGCATTACTGTTACTTAATCCTAATTTCAAGAAACCATTAAAGAAAGCCGGCTGTTTGACGCGCGATCCGAGGCAGAAGGAAAGAAAGAAACCTGGTTTGAAGCGCGCCAGAAAAGCGCCTCAGTGGACAAAACGTTAAGCAATTCTTCTATATATACGATAAAAGGAACCGTTCAAAGTTCCTTTTTGGTTTCGCTAATTTTGCATTTTCGTTGGATTTTTGGTAAAATGGTGTAAATGAATTTATGTAGTGATTTCGTGTGAAAAAGAGTTATCTGTCTAGTTTATTTTTTAAATTGCAAATTGATTCTTCGTAGATAAAAAATACGAATAGTTTTAAATTTCCTCGCGATATAACAGCGTGAAATTAAAGCATAAAGAATAATTTAAATATCAAGATAATTGATTGAAATAATTTATATCCTATGGATAAACTATATTCACCAGAAATGCGAAAAGCTCTAGTTGATGACATTAAGCGGATATTAAAGGGTCCAGAAAGGTTGACTCGAAATACATTGAGGGAGCTAGTCGAGAAGTTAGATACAATTCGCTCTATTGAAGAATTAAAAGAATTTGGTTATTAGGCAAAAAGACGATTCAGTTGGTATATGTTTTTTCACGAAGAAAATCCCAGACATGCTATTAGCGTTGGCGTAAGAGAGAATCGTAAAGAGGAGGAGTTTCGTTTAAATGAAGATGAGTATCAACTCTTCATCGACTTCACGGACGCGATCCGTCAAAAAGCCAGTGATCTTGGTGGAAAAGTTTACTCAAAGAAATGATATAAAAAATCGAACAGAACATAATTACGATGAAATAAAACTAGATTAGACAAAATTGAAAAACAAATGAAACAATAACTGCAGAAAACGTGACAGCTTTCGGCATAAAGGTTTTAAAGCTTTTAAAGCTTCTAAGCGGACGGGAATAATCGTTTTTGTTATGCAAAAATCATATTTTCAAAAACCAAGTTTTAAGTTGTATCATGGCGATTGTATTGAGGTTCTTAATGATTTTCCGCCTAATATTTTTGATATGATTTTTGCAGATCCTCCTTATTTTCTTTCTAGTGGCAGTTTTACTTGTCAAAATGGTAAAATGGTGAGTGTGAAAAAAGGAGACTGGGATTTGAGCAATGGTCATCAGGCAAATTTTGATTTTCATCAGGCTTGGATAAATGCTTGTAAAAGAGTTTTAAAACCAAACGGAACAATTTGGATTAGTGGTACATACCATTCAATTTATCAATGTGGCTTTGCCTTGCAGTTATCGGGATATCATCTTTTAAATGATATTGCGTGGTTTAAACCAAATGCTTCACCAAATTTAAGTTGTCGGTTTTTCACAGCTAGTCATGAAACCTTGATTTGGGCGAGAAAGGATAAAAGAGGTCGACATGTTTTCAATTATGATGCAATGAAAAATGGCAATTGGCCTGAAGATCAAATAAAAAAGCAGGGTCTTCAGATGCGTTCAGTTTGGTCGATAAACACTCCAAAGAAAGAAGAAAAAACATTTGGAAAACATCCAACTCAAAAATCTTTAGATCTACTGAAGAGGATCGTCTTAGCTAGTACTAATGAAGGTGATTTTATTTTAGATCCGTTTACTGGGAGCTCCACAACTGGCATTGCTGCCATTCGAAATAAAAGAAATTTCATTGGAATTGATTCAGAAAAAGATTATCTTGATTTATCTATTAAGCGATATAAGGATTTAGAAAAAATATTTTATTGAAATTATTTATGAAAAAACATGGACTAGGCGGAGCTAATACCTTGACAGGGTTAAAATTTGAAGGTAAGGTCGATTTTTTGACTTTTATAAAAGAGCAAAAGAATTATAGTGTTGAGGGTAATGACATTTTTTATCATGGCCAAAAAGTTGGTTTAACTTTCAAAAAACACGGACTTTATAAATACTTGGGAGAGAAAGGTATAGATTACACGGAACTTATCTCACAAAAGTTACTCCCTGACGATGCAATATTTGTTATTGCTAATAATACAATGCATATCATTGAGATTAAATTCCAAGAAGGTAGCGGATCAACCGACGAAAAGCTACAGACATGTGATTTCAAAATAAAACAATATCGGAAATTATTTTCAAGATTGAATTTCGAGGTTAAATATATATATATTTTGAATGAATGGTTCCAAAAACAAGGTTACAAAGATGTCTTGGACTATATTATTTCAGTTGAGGGCTGCTCATACTATTTTAATTATTTGCCTTTACAAAAAATTGGGCTACCAGTCCCCGATGCTGAAATCATTTGCTGAAATGATTATCAACGAAGGGACTGAATCGTAAATGCTTAATCCGGTTCGTTCGAAAAAACACCATGTTTATCATAAAAGAAACCAGAATCACCGTATGGCGAGGCGATATTACCAGGTTGAAAGTTGACGTTATCGTAAACGCCGCAAACAAAATTCTCCAAGGCGGCGGTGGTGTCGATGGCGCGATTCATCATGCCGCAGGGCCATTGCTCTTAGGTGAGTGCAAGACGCTCGGTGGATGCGAGGCAGGTGAGGCGAAGGCGACCAAGGATATGATTTACCGGCGAAAAATATTATTCATACGGTTGGGCCGATTTATGGACAAGAGCATGGTAGAGAAAGTGAACTGCTTTCATTATGCTATTTGAATAGTTTAATTCTCGCCGATAAATTACGAGCCAAATCAATCGCTTTTCCATGCATCAGCACCGGCGTTTTTCTTTATCCGAATGATGAAGCGGCGATCGTGGCGATTAGAACCGTGAAAAGATATTTGATGGAAGATAAAACTTCGCTAGATGAGATAATATTTGTCACTTTTAAGGAGCTTGATTACAAACTTTATCATAACGTGTTGAATGAAAATGCAAATTAGCAGTTGTCGGTTTTATCATGAAGACATTGGCATGACGCGAGAAGCGCGGCTTAAGCATAATAATTGAAATAATTAGGAGAGGCAAAACAGTATGAATAAAACTAAAAAAAACGGGGGATCGATTTTGATCCCGTTCAGTGCAGATTTTTATGATTCAAATAAAGGTCGGGATAAAGATGATTGTTACTATGACGCCATGGAATTACTGGGTGGTGGAGCGAGAGAGATTAAGAAAGCGTTGAAATTGTTGAATATTGCTCTTGAAATGGACAAAGATTATGTCCAAACATATATCGGGTTCATTAGCGCGTATCACGCTGTCGGCGATCAAAAAAAAATCGAAGAAGCAGTCAAGAGCGCTTACGATAAAACATTAAAAAAATTTCCACATTGGCCAAAAAAGATGGAGTGGGGCGATCTGAATAATCGCGCGTATCTGCGGGCGATACAATATTTGGGAGATTTGTATTGGGATAAGGGAGAGAACGAAAAAGCAATTGAGTTATTTCGACTTTTGTTAAGACTTAATCCTAATGACAATCAAGGAGTGAGATATGAACTTGCCGCGTTATATGCAGGATTAAAAGGGAATGATATCAACAAAATGACGGACAAAGGAAATAGAAAGCAGGATTGGAGCGAACGTGAAAAACTTGTTAAAGTGCAAAACGCAAAATACAAATTTTGGACAGAGACGCATTACTGAAATAATCAATATGCTAAAACGACTCAACAAATTCATCTTCTGGACACCGCGGATACTGTCAATAATATTCATTTTATTTTTAGCGCTGTTTTCATTGGATATATTTGACATGAAATTGGATTTTTGGGGCACAGTTGTCGGTCTTTTCATGCACAACATCCCATCCTTGATTCTGCTGATCATCCTGTTGATTTCATGGAAACACGAAATCGTCGGCGCCGTGGCTTTTATTTTAGCCGGACTTTTACATATTGGACTATTTTTAACGACAAAATTAATGGCCAGCCCAGAGCCTTGGATTCAGTTTTTCTGGTCACTAACAATTTCCGGCCCGGCGTTTTTAATCGGGATTTTATTTTTAATTGGTTGGCTGAAGAAAAGAAAAATCGCGCCAATCATCTAATTATTCAAAAATCGTTTAATGTGAGAAAAAAAGCAAAAAAAATAAAAGACGCGGTAATCTACCAAGCGACGAACGGAGCCATTGAAGTTCGTCTTGATGTGCGTAAGAAAACGATTTTTTTAACCCAGCAACAGGTAGGTGTTCTTTTTAATGTGCAAAAAGCAGCTATTTCCAAGCATATTAAAAATATATTTGAAACTGGTGAATTGGATAAAAAGTCAACTGTTTCCATTTTGGAAACAGTTCAAATCGAAGGTAACCGGAATGTCGCCAGAAAGATTGAATATTATAATCTCGATTTAATTTTATCAATCGGTTATAGGGTTAATTCATCAAATGCCACTAAATTTCGCCAATGGGCAACAAAAACTCTACGAAGTTATATCGTAGACGGTTTTGCAATAAAAAAAAGTCGCGTTGCCAAAAATTACCAACGATTTTTATGCGTGGTTGACGAGATCAAACAACTACTTCCAACCGAAACAGCCATGGACGCGAGAGAAGCGGTTGAACTGGTCTCGCTTTTTACTGATACGTGGCTTTCGCTGACCGCTTACGACAAAGATGTTGGTCTTAGAAAAATCGTTACAAAAAAAAGAGTGGCCTTGTCGGCTGAAAGATTAATGGGTAGTTTGGCGAAATTGAAACAAGAACTTACTAATAAAGGTATGGCCACTGAATTATTTGGTTTTGAAAGAAATAAGGGCAATGTTGCGGGGATCGTGGGAAACATTATGCAGTCTTTTGCGGGTCAAGAATTGTATCAAACCGTCGAGGAAAAAGCGGCGCATCTTTTGTATTTTATGGTCAAGAATCATCCTTTTATTGATGGCAACAAACGAAACGGGGCGTATGCTTTTGTTTGGTTCTTACGTCAAGCGAAAATTTTGGATGTGAATCGTTTTTCTCCGGTCGCTTTGACGGCAGTTACTATTTTGGTCGCTGAAAGCAATCCGCAACATAAAGAAAAAACAATCAAACTCATTTTAAATTTGATTTCAAAAAAATAACTAACGCGTGTAATTTTTATGAATTCACAAGAAAAATAACGCACGCGGATTAATATTTAAAATCAATATGAAAAACGAACAAACAATGCGACGCGAAGTTAAAAAACAAGGACCTTACGTTGTAAAAGACAAAGATTTCAAGGAGTTAAAATTTGACCGTGATGATATTTTGCAAGAAGCCGCCTTGATTTTAGAAGCTGATCCGAAATTTCCTGATTCAAGAGGTGAAATGGTTAATCTTGTCAGGGCAAAACAGGCAATTCGAGAGGCATTGAAAAAGCGCGGCGCCAGAGATTATTTTGACGAAGAGCAGGGGAGACAAATAGGAGATGATGCGCATGAAGTGCTGAGCTTATTTAATGATCAAAAAAAATAAAATTATGAAAGAACTAGAAAAACCAAATTCCGAAAAACAGTTCGATCAACAAAAACATCCTGAATTGCAAGAAGGGGAAATTTGGGTGACCAATTCTGATATGAACGAGTTGAAAGTTGGTTGGAAAACAGCGAGAGTTGGAACTATTGCTTATAATTCCAGCGGCGAGGTCGTTGAAGGACTGAAGCCGGTTTTTGCAAAGAAAGAGGAAGTAGAAAAAGGAAAAAAAATTATAAATAACAATTAATAAAAAAATGTATGGAACAGTTAATTCAAAAAAAGTCGTGGTACAAAATTGACTCCAGAGAGGACGCAATAAAAATAATAAAAAAATCTTCGTCCTTTTTTTTGTGTATAGCAGCTATTCAGATCGTCGTCGGATTATTGGCTGGTATTAGTGTGCTGATTACCGGAGTCATTTTTTTAATTTTGGGGATATTATTACGAAAATATAACAATACAATTATTGCAGTTTTGCTTTTATTTTTGTCAGCTCTGGCAATAATCGCTACGGTCACCAATGTCGTTGGAGGCAGTCAGGGCGGTACCAGTGTTTTGTTTGCGATCTTGTTATTTTTTACCAGTATTGGAGCGCTTCGCGCGACCCTTGCCTATAATAAACTAAAGTAATTGTTCGGAACTTTAGAGGTAAAACAGTTAATCGTGAAGTGCTGGATTTATTTAAGGAATATCACAAGAAGTCAAGTAAGGAGTTTTATGATTCAAGAACAACCACAATTAAATAATCAGGCGCTGTTGCACGAGGTTGAGGAATGCCTTGAAGAAATGGAACGCATACTAAAGGAAAGAGATAAAGAAGAAGCGTATTTTGAAAGTAGGCGAAAACCTTTGCCGGAAAAAATTTATCATGTGACCACGAAAGAAAACGCTGAACAAATAATGCGAGAAGGATTGGATCCTGCCAAATTGTATTTTGAAAATCGCGAAGTGGTTAGTTTGTCTGATGAAATAGATTTTGCGCTAATCGTAGCCAGCGCAACGAAAAACAAGTCACCTGAAAAATTAGTTATTTTGGAAATTGATACGAAATATTTGACGCCGTCACGCATTCATAATTATTTGAGGCGTGAAGACCCGAATAACCCTGACCGGCTGGAAGGTGCGGCCATGCATGAAATTCATTATGAATCAACCATCCCGCCTGAAGCGATGAGGATTGTTAAACGAGAAAAATAATAGATGAATGATATTTTGTATTTTGATACAGCCATGCAACAACAGACCACAAACCACCCGAGACGCAAATTGAATCGTTTAGCGGATTATGATTATTCCCAGACAGGTTGGTATTTTGCAACAATTTGCGTGAAAAATAAATTAGAATTTTTTGGCGAGATGAAAGATGAAAAAATGATTTTGAATAAATGTGGGGAGACGGTAAAAGCATGTTGGTTGGAAATCCCGAATCATTTCCCCGGCGCGAGATTGGATGAATTTATGGTCATGCCGAATCATATTCATGGGATTGTTATTATTGATGACGCAGGTAACGAAAGCGTAGGGAACAAAGATTTTTGTTCCCTACACGAACGT
>JBBTXH010000040.1:0-16074 GCA_038062385.1 Patescibacteria group bacterium | reverse complement strand
TACCATTGTCCGATATGTTTTGCGAAAGATTTTTGTTCCCTACACGAACGTTACCATTGTCCGATATGTTTTGCGAAAGATTTTTGTTCCCTACACGAACGTTACCGTTGTTCGGTATGTTTTGCGAAAGATTTTTGTTCCCTACACGAAGGTGAAATACCATGGCAAACAAAATGGTCCAAATCATTGTCATCGATTATTCGCGGTTTTAAAATCGGCGTGACCAAATGGTGCCGAGAAAACGGTCAGGAAAATTTTCAATGGCAAAAATCATTTTACGATCATGTTATTCGCAATGAAAAAGCATTGAATAATATTCGTGAATATATCTGCAATAATCCGATTAGATGGTTTCGTGATCGAAATAATCAGGAGAATTTATATTATTAAATATTATGCAACGTGAAACCGTCACCAGAAACACTGCGTATCTAACGGCATCTTATGTCGGACAGAAGATTCTGTCGTTTTTTTATTTTGTCATGGTGGCGCGTTTTATCGGCGTGGAAGATTTAGGAAAATACACGTTTGCCTTTGCTTTTACCACGTTGTTCGCGGTTTGCGTTGATCTTGGTTTTACGAGCGCGCTTATTCGCGAGTCAGTCAGATTTATCGACAAATCATCGCAATATTTATCAAACGTGCTTTGGGTAAAACTTGGTTTGGGCATAATCATGTATGGTGTGATTGTGGTGCTGGTCAATGTCATGGGTTATCCGGAAATAACCAAACAGCTCGTGTATATTTCCGGAGTGAATATGATTTTTGATCAATTATCTCTGACCTTTTGGGGATTATTCAGAAGCCACCAAAATTTAAAAATAGAATCAATCAGCGTGGTGATTAATCAAGCGATTATTGTGGTCGTCGGGTTGATTGTTTTATTTTTGAAATTACCCTTGGTTTATTTAATGCTGCCGTTTTTTTGCGCCAGCGCCTTCAGCTTGATTTATTCCGGTTGGAGCGTGAGAACAAAATTGCGCGTTAAATATTGGCCGACTTTTGACAAAGAAATAATAATATTTTTGTTGAAGCTGGCCGCGCCATTTGCTTTAGTGGCGATCTTCAGCCGAGTTTACGGCCATATTGATTCCATCATGTTGTCAAAACTGGCCGGCGACAAAGCAGTCGGTTGGTATAGCGTGGCCATGAAAATACCGGTGGCCTTGCAGTTTATTCCAGCAGCGCTCGCGGCCGCTATTTTCCCGGCTTTCAGCAAGCATTTTGTGAATGATAAAATTCAGTTGAAACAAACTTTTGATCGAGTGATGAAGTTTTTAATGATGGCGGTCATACCTTTATCAATCGGAGGCGCTTTGCTCGCTCGCCCAGTGATTCTATTTTTTTACGGTCAAGCGTTCGCGCCGGCTATTCTGCCTTTACAAATATTAATGCTCGGATTGACTTTTATTTTTTTGAATTTTCCTTTGGGTTCTCTGCTCAATAGTTGCAATCGTCAAGTTGCCAATACGATTTTGGTTGGCGCGACCATGCTCATGAATATTGCTCTGAATGTTTGGTTAATTCCTAAATACAGCTTTGTCGGTGCGGCTACGGCGTTTCTGTTCAGCCACACTTTTCTCTTTATCGCTGGAATGATCGTGGCCAGTCGCATTATCCCTTACGGAAAAATGAGTTTAATTATTGACACGTTCAAATCGTTTATCAGCGTTACAGCCATGGGCTTTGCAATCTATTTTTTGAGAAACTTGCATTTTCTCTTTTTAATCGCGATTGGAGTTTTTGTTTATTTTATAGTAATGTTCATACTGCGCGGTTTGAGAATGAGCGATATTGAATTTTTTTATCAAAGCATTTTTAAGAATAATATTCATGAAAAAAACATTGTTGGCGACAATTGACTTTCCGCCGCAATTCGGTGGGGTGGCGAATTATTGGGCGAACCTGATTCGTTTTTTGGACAAAGAACGAATTGTGGTGCTCGCCCCGGAATATGATAATTCGCTTGATTTTGATATTGAGCAGAATTATCTTGTTTATCGCCAAAATTTAATTTCAAAAAAAACTTGGCTGTGGCCAAAATGGCTGCCGTTAATTCTTGAAATGTATCGAGTTGTTCGGTCGGAAAAGATTCAAAAAATCATTGTGACGCAAGTTTTGCCTGTCGGCACGGCCGCGTATTTGATCAAGAGAATACTGGGCGTGCCTTATGTCGTCTCTTTGCACGGTCTGGAACTGGCTTTATCCAAACAAGACACATGGAAGCGTTGGCTGGTAAAAAAAACATTACAGAGTGCTGATCATTTGATCGTCAACAGCGAATTTACCAGGACCTTGTTGATTAATTTCGATGAACGCGTTCTTAATAAAACGATCGTGGTTTATCCTTGTCCCAATGTTAATTTTGAATTTCGCGATGATGAAAAAGTCAAAGCGTTTTTGGAAAAGAATAATTTAGTTAACAAAAAAATCATTTTAACGATCGGCCGATTAATTGAAAGAAAAGGCCAAGACATGGTGATTGATGCAATGTTGAAAATTTTAGAAAAAGTTCCTGATGCAGTTTATCTGATTGTTGGCCAAGGAGAGCGTTTGAATTTTTTGCGAGAAAAAGTAAAAGCGCTAGATTTAACCGAGCAGGTTAAATTTTTTACTGATACTTTGGATTCAGAACTGCCTATGTTTTATCAGTTGGCGAAATTATTCATTATGCCTTGTCGGCAATTGGATAATGGTGATGTGGAAGGTTTTGGTATCGTGTTTCTGGAAGCAAATGTTTACAACAAAGCAGTTGTCGCCGGCAGGAGCGGCGGCGCGATCGAAGCAGTGGAGCATGAAGTAAACGGTCTTTTGGTTGATCCGAAAAGCGTTGATGAAATTGAACAAGCGGTTGTCTCATTGCTGCAAAACGAAGATCGGGCGAATGAATTGGGCGAGGCTGGCCGAAGACGAGTTGAAGAAAAATTTAATTGGGAAATGCAGGCGAAGAAATTAAATCAAATTTTAAGTGAATAAATTGTAGGAATTGGTGGCGTTGTTTACGGTTTAATCTATGGGTTCAATGAATATCCCGACAGATTAGTTTATCGCGATGCTTCGCAGACCTACTTTTGACGCCAAAAGTAGGCAAAAGCGCTGGGGTTCATCCCGCATAGTTTGCGGGACGTGGTTCTATCATATTTCGTGGTGCTGAAAGTGGCAAGAGTTCACCCCAGACCCCGTGAAATGCAATGCAATCACCATAAATCAAATAAGAGTATCAGATGGTCAAAATGTATACAACGCTACTATATCTTATAAATCAATATGTTAAAAACAATCGTCATCTCTCTCGGCGGATCAATGCTTGTTCCGGATCAAATTAACATTTCGTATTTGAAAAAGTTTCGTGAGTTTATAAAAAAGAATAATTCAAAGTACAAATTTTATTTGGTCACAGGTGGTGGTCAAACGTGTCGAACTTATCAGGCGGCAGCTAAAAATTGCTGTCAAGTTAGCAGTGATGATTTGGATTGGATTGGGATACGTTCAACCAGATTAAACGCAGAACTTTTGCGCAGCGTTCTTGGTGATTTAGCGGCTGAAGAAATTTTTTTATCGCCGGAAAATTTATTGAAAAGCAAGAGAAATGTTTTTGTGGGTGGGGGATGGCAACCGGGCAATTCCACTGATTTCATAGCGGTTTATTTAGCTGTAAAAATAAAGGCTGACACAGTGATTAATTTATCGAACATTGATTATATTTATGATCGCGATCCTCATCGGGACCCGGGTGTCGCCAAACCGATCAAGCAAATAGATTGGTCAGGCCTTCGAAAATTAATTGGAAACAAATGGGTGCCAGGATCGCATCGGCCATTTGATCAGAAAGCTTGCAGATTGGCAGAGCAGAAAAAAATTCGGGTGGTTTTTTTGAACGGCGCGAAGTTGAATAATCTGGATAACTTTATTAACAACCAAAAATTCAAAGGAACTGAAATTGTTTAATTTGTCTAAATTTAGCCATTATTTGTAATATTGACAGAATGGCCTATTGTTTGATATAGTGTAGCTAACAATTTTTATTCCGCAGACAGTGGGTGTCACACGAAGCAATAGCGAAGTGTGGCTTAATTACCCACCGAGGAATAAGCAAAAACTATTTTTGTTTATTTGTCTGCGTAATAACGCAGATTTTTTTTCGGCTACAAATTACAGCTACAAATTACGAATCACTCCAAATTTACAAATCTGTCTAGACTGTTCTTCCGTTCATTCGTTTTTAGTCCATTTGTAACATACGTAGTGATTTGTAATTTGTAGCAAACATAAATATGCCAAAGACAAAAGCACAAAAAGAAGTTGAAGTAAATGCGGTGATTGATAAGATTAAGGGAGCGAAATCAATCATTATTGCCAATTGCGCTGGCTTGTCAGTTGCCGCCAGCCAAGAATTGCGTCGACAGTGCAGAAGCAACCAGGTCGAGTTTGTTTCCGCGAAAAAAACTTTATTAGCAATGGCTTTTGAAAAGATTGGAGTGGACAAAGAGTCTATCAAAGCTATGACCGGCAGTTTGGCCGTAGCCATCAGTCGTGATGATGAAGTGGCTCCAGCCAAGATTTTAAAAGACTTTGCCAAGACTCACGAACAAGTATTTTTCACTGGTGGTGTTATTGACGGAGCTTTGGTGGGCGTTGATTTTGTCAAAAAACTTTCAGACTTACCGAGCAAGCTTGAATTATTGTCCAAATTGGTGGGATCGCTTAGCGCGCCTTTGTCCGGTTTGGTCAATGTTTTACAAGGTAACCTGCGCGGATTGGTTTATGTTTTAAACGCGATTAAAACAAGCAAGACAAGCTAGACTAGCGAGATAAGCAAGACGAGTAAAACAAACAATCAACGCGTACTATTAATTACCAACTATTAACTAATAAAAAACAATATGTCAGACGAAAAACAACCAGTGGAGGTGCCAGCGAAATTCAAATCGTTGGTTGAAGAAATCGAAAAATTAACAGTTATTGATTTGGCTGAATTAGTCAAAATTTTGGAAGACAAGTTTGGCGTCAGTGCTGCTGCTCCGATGATGGCTATGGCCATGCCAGGCGCGGGCGCTGCTCCGGTTGAAGAAAAAACTGAGTTCAATGTTGAACTCACCGGCGCTGGAGCCAACAAAATCGCTGTGATCAAAGCTGTTAAAGAAATTACCGGACTTGGACTCAAAGAAGCCAAAGATTTGGTTGACGGCGCGCCAAAGGTACTCAAAGAAGGCGTGAAGAAAGCTGAGGCTGAAGAAATGCAAAAGAAATTGGTAGACGCTGGAGCGACCGTTGTTCTCAAGTAAGCATTTAAGCATAGAAGCAAAGAAACAAAAAAGCGGCACTGCTGGGGCAGTGCCGCTTTAGTTTATTTTAGAGTCGCTTGAAAAATTTTATTTTCAGAGATTATGTAGATAGTGCCATTATCAATCAGGAAATCTTTTATTTCGCCGGGCAAAGAATCAAAAGTATATTGCGCGACAAAACTACCGGTCTTTCCCACCAGTACGATTCTCTTGCCGGCCGGTTCAAGAATATAAATGTTATCAAGACCGGCGCTGGTGAATATTTTTTTAACTCCGGTCAGAGTCGGCTCAATTGGCGCTAAAGTAAATTCTTGCTGTTTGCCGGTGAAAAATTTGTAGAGTTGTCCGGTATTGGTGGCCACAAACAAATTGCCGTCAATCGTGATCGCGCTGGCCGTCGACAGATCGGCGCTGCCTTTGTCTTTTAACCAACTCTCTCGGCCGCTAAAGCCATCGTTATTTTTCTTGAACTTGAAAATTTGTTGATTCTTGGCATCAACCGCGTAAATAGTATTGTTATAAAGTTGAGCGCTGCTTATTTCAGTGCCTTCGCCCCAGGAGATGGAAATTGGAGAGAATTTTTTATCAGTAGATGAATATTTGACCAGTTTGTTTTGATTAGTGATAAAATAAGCGTTGTCATCTTCAGCTAGGAAGCGGTAAAGATCACCAAATTCAGAGAAAGCCGGGTCAGCGACCTTTTTGGTATCAAGGGCTAGGGAAAAAAGCGCATTGTCCCGACTGCTGATCAGAATATTGCCGCCTGTTTTGTAAAGTTGGTTCAAATTTGCCGGTTGTCCGTTGTTCAAGACTTCAGCGACGAGCTGAGTGGTTACTTGCTCAATATGCAGAAGTTTATTTTTTATGGTGTTGCTTTGTTTTTGCAATTCTTCAAAATTCGCTTTTTGATTGGTGGTCGCTTGCGGCAAATAGTTGATAATGCCTTCCGCTTGACGTACGAACTCCAGACTCTGGGCTTCGTTTTTATAAATTAAATTTACTTGCGCGTTATTAAGGGCGTCCTTCGCTCGCTTGATTTCATCAGCATAAGCAGCTTCTTCCTTTTTCACTTGTTGGCGATAGTTTATCCAATAAACTCCGGCCACAAGACCAATAATCAAAACCAAGATAACAACGACGATCGTTTTATTGAGTCGTCGCAATGAAAAAACTTTTTCCATAAATTTTTTGGCGAGGGATTTCGGCCACTCGCTGATATTTTGAAAAGCCTCTGAAATTTTTGTTTTGCCGGTCATGAGTCTCCAAATGAATTTTGGCAGAGCAAAAATAATGTTGAATAGCGATTTGATTATTTGACCGAGTAGGCCAATCGATTTTGTGCCGGACGAGTGAGCCATTTTCAGTTCCCGCGGAGCGTTTGATCTTTCCGGTCGTTTGAAGGCGCTTATGGCTTTGAAAAAATAGTCTTTGAGATTGAGCGCGAAGGTTGGAGTAAGATATTTTTCGGTTTTTTCTTTGGTCGAAATAAGGTTGTCAATTGATTTTTGTGAGATGAGTTGTCCCGGAAAAAGATGTTTTTCTTCCATCTTCAGAAAAATCGAGCAATAGGTGAGATAAGAATTGTTTTTTACGTTGTTGATTAGATTTTTGAAGTGGTCAATTACTGTTTTGAGATCATTGGCGGAGAAGATTTTATTAACTTTGTGAGCCGGGATGTAGTTGCTGAAAATTTCCGAGCAGAAATAGAGAGCATCATGATAATAAATCTTGCCGCTTAAGGTGGAAGAAAAGATTTTCAGCCGATCGGTCTCACTGTTATTGACGCGCGGCGTATTTTCGACGATATTGATGACCTTGAAATTGTTTTGTTTGGTCTTGTGCAGAAGGTAAGCTTGGATCAGTCCTTGTTGGGTAAAAAAGAAATCAACTTCTTTTGATGCCAGATTCGGCTTGGCTACTGCAATAAGGTAGTGCAGATTTTCAAGCATAAAACTGGTGTGTCCGACGCGGATCATTTCTATCAGCGCTTCATTGGTTTCTTGCAGAGCGTACTCAAAAACAGTTTCAAGATTCAGTTTTTGCGGATCGGGAGAGGTGTTGATTTGGTTGTAATATTTTTCTTTAAGATAATTGATGATGGTCTGAATAATTTTCTCGCTTTCCGCAACCGGTGTGGCTCGTAATTCCACAATACCCATGAGGTAGCCGCCGAATTTTTCTTTGCCTTCCGGATAGATAATAAAATCTTCGCAAAGATAAGTGTCTTTGTCATGTTTTGACGGCAAATAAATTTCTTCAATCGCCAGATCGTGATTTATTTCCATAACGCAATTCAGGTAAAAACAGAGTAAGTTTTTTTTGAGCGATTTGACTGTTCAAAACCATCTATATTATACTATGAATGAAATTAATAAGGCAAGTCTAGCAGACCATTTTAAGGTGGTTTTTGCAAGTAACGAATAATGGGTTAATTATATGTTTGAACAATTATTTGGTTCAGGGACCAGGGTCAAGCTAATGCGCGTTTTTTTGGAAAATCCGGAAGGTAAATTTTTTGTTCGGGAATTGAGCAGAATGACTGATTCTCTGATCAATTCAGTGCGCCGTGAATTGAAAAATTTAATTGAGCTGAAATTGATTAAAACCAATGAGATAGTTGAACCGTTGGCAGGGGAGCAGGAGAAGAAGGGTTTAAACGTTAAAAAATATTACTATTTAAATAAAAAGAATTTATTCTTGCAGGACTTGACCAATCTGTTTGCCAAGGGTCGGCTTTTGCTTGAAAAAAAACTGATTGAACGAATTAAAAAATTGGGTGAGATAAAATTCATATCGTTCGGCGGAATCTTTGTGGATGACGAAAAGGCGGTTACCGACCTTTTGATTATCGGTGATCTGGAACTGGATAAAGCCAAGGAAAATTTGAAGAAATTTGAACAGGAAGTCGGACGCACTATTCGTTATACGATCATGGATGAAAATGAATACAGTTTGAGAAAAGATATTGCTGACGGTTTTTTGGATAAAATCATGGCTAATGGCAGTAATATTGTGGTGCTTGACAAATTGACCAAAAAGAAAAGAACTTTATGAATTTATTGATTTCAACTGAAGCGAAAAATTTATTTTCATTGGCGATTGGTGATAGCGAGATTAAGAAAATTCGTGTTGTCCGCAAAGAATATCGACACGCTGAATTACTGCTTCGAGAAATCGACCGGTTAATTAGAAAAAGCAAGATTAATAATATTTTTGTTGTTCAGGGACCGGGCGCTTTTTCCGCCTTGCGTATTGGTTTAGCGGTTGGGAACGCGCTGGCGTATGGTTGGAGCGCGCGTATCGTTGGAATTGAAATAAAAGAAGAATGGAACAATCTGAGCGAAAACGATCGCTTGAACAAAATTTGGCAAGCCGGGATTAAACAATTGATGAAGGTTAAAAACAAGAAGTTGAAGTTTGTTGAACCGGTTTATGGGAGGGAGCCGAATATTACGATGAAGCAAGACAAGCGAGACAAGTAAAAGGAGGGACAAGATGTCTAGATTGATCAGGCAATCCGATATGTCGCAATTACTTGATGAATGGGCTGTTCGCGGTGATCTTCCTCCAACGCATCAACTTGATGGACTGCGAGCCCTACGGTATCGCTTGGCCGAGCATTTTGAACCGGACGCGTTGTTTGTTCTGGAAGCTGAAATTAAAAGAATCGAGGAACTCCGAAAAAAAAAGTAATTTTAAAACCCCTTCTTTCGATAAAGATGGGGTTTTTATTTTAATTGAATTCCGAAATAAATTCTTTCAACGCTTCTTTGTAATGATCCGGCACCTTTTGCGCCGGAATGTTTTTTTGAAAAAGGGTCATAACTTTTTTGGGTCTTGAAGCAACGATAGTTTCAAGCGCCTTCAAGACAAAGGCTGATTTTTTTTCATCGATTTTATTGGTTTTAACCAAACTGACAAGACCGGTGAGCGCATGTCTGGTGAGCTCATCCATTTCCGGGACAAAACCTTCGGGATCAGGCGGAGGCGGGACGTTTGATCTCACCACGGTCATGAATGATTGCAGCAAGTGTTCAGTGACTTCCGGACGAGAGACAGGATTTTGCGCCATGAATTGATAGATCTCCATAATTTGCAAACCAAACCGTTTTGGATCAGGGATTGATTTTTGGAAATCAATGAATATTTTGAACAGGAGATCTGAAGTTAGAAGGGGTGATTGGCAAACATGTTTGATTCCTTCAACAGTGACATTGATATTGACCGTGGCATTGCGAATGAACGCTTCGGCAAACAGTTGCAAGCTTCTATTGTCAAACCAAGCGCTCTCTTCCATGCTTTTGTACACTTTGAAGAGTCGTTCAATCAAACTTGGTTTGGCCTCGCAAGCCACGACCATGCCTGAAGATAGATCGTAAACAATATCAGCGTTAGCAAGCGCTGACTTTGAAATCGCGATCGCTCCATCGAAAAGAAGATTGAGCGGGATATCGCCATTGTCGCCACAAAGCAACATGGTGGCGGTTGAAAATTCGCGAAGAGCGAGAACAAGATTGTCTTTTTGTTCATTGAAATGTTTTTCCGATTCATCAATCGCGGTCATTTTTTTGTAAACGATTCCTAGAAGTTTTGCTTTAGCAGTTTGATTCTCAATTTTTATTGCGAATCCCACAGCTTCTCGGAAGAAGATTCCTCCGCAAGCAATGAACTGTTCAACAAAGTTCTGATCTTGTATCAAAACCGCAAATCTTTTTTCCATTTTCAACCAGATCGTCTCGTGGCACATGAGAGGTAGAAATGGTGAGACAACGGTCGCGGTTTTCAGAATAGTTATTTCACGTGCATCAGGCGGCGATTTGAGCAGGAGCTGTTTGATAAAATAAATGGCGATTTTTTTGGCGATATCAGTGTCGTCTGATTTAGTGGCTGAAATAAAGCAACGGTCGAGCAAATCCACAAAGTAGCTTTGCTCATCCGGCTGAAGTTGGGGAATGATCGAGGAAATGATATCGAGTGAATTCGGCAGGTCGGTTTGAAAACGTTTTTCGCATTCAGCCAGCAATTTCGGCAGTTGAATCTTGTTTTGCAAACACAAGCGCCATTTTTTGATGGTGATAGTATTGTTTCCTTGAAGATCAGGACACAGCGATTCAATGACGGTCAGATAACTGAGCAAGACGTATGGATTTTTTATATCGTCCAGATCTCCGGTTAGTTCCGGAATGATGCTGTTCGAATCAAAGTCGCCATAAGCGATGAGCAGAGCTTCAACTTTGGAACGATAAATGTCAGGATCGGTAATGAGCAGGGTTTTAACGAGTGGTACCACTCGGCCATTTTCTAGAAATCGCGGCAGTCGTTCCAGTATTAAGTTTGATCTTTCAGTGAGGCATTCCAGCGCTCGGCACCGTACTGCCGGTTTAGCGTCTTCTTCCAAAATTTTCACCAAAGTAACTGCGGCCATCATGATTTCGTCAGCTGAAGCGGAGGTGGCCATTGTTTTCACGACCATATTGATCGCTTCAATTTGGAGTGGCGCTGATCGGTCTGAACAAAGGAAAACAATATTTTCCATGAGATTGGCGTTCAAGCCGTACCGTTTCATCACTTCAGCGATTACTTTGCGCGAACGACCGGGTCGGTCAGCAAAGGTGTTGATGGCTGCGCTCATGAAATGTCCGCGATTGCCCTCTGCTTTCATGACAAAGGCGAGCGACTGCAGAGTTTTTTCAAATTCATCCGGATCAGCCATAGATGGCAAGTCAATCAATTTTTCAGCGAGACCAACCATTTTATTTTCAACAATATCGTGCAACCGTTTCTGGCCTTCTGGTGAAGCGAGAAAAGTCATTGGTCCGGCATGAGCCAGGGCAGTTTGCGTTTGTCTTGCCAAAGCCATGGATCCTTTTTCTGCATTGATCTCGTCTTCAGTGGCAATAACGACGGTTCTACCCGGGATTGATTCATCAGCTTCGATTATTATTGCTTCGGCCGGTGAATCCGGATCTGGTTTTGACTCCGGAGCCAATTCATCTATTTTTAATTTGAGCGCTAGATCAAGTTCGAGCAAACGAACGAGTTCATTTGTTTGATAAAAGAAATCCTGCGTTTTTTCTGAAAGTTCATCTTTGAAATGAACCAAGATGTGATCGCGCAACAGCTCATTGAATTCTTTTTCCGTTAGACTGTTGCCAACTTGTTTCAGTGTTTTATCTGTGAATAGCGTTTCCAAGATGCGTCTTTCTCGCGAATCCGGTGACATTAGCTCAATTACTGCTTCGCTGACTTGAATATTGAAACCAGCCAATGCCAAAATTTTTCTCGACAATTTGCGATCGTGCAAATAGCGGCTGTCCAGTTCCTCGAGTCCAATATCATGGGCAGTCTTGATCTTCATGTTTTCTCCTTGTTCTTGTTGTTAATGAACTTCCTTATCCTCACACCTTAGAATATTATTGCTGATTTGTAAATAGAGAGACAATAAACGATTAACTTTATCAACAGCATAATTTTTTCGTTTTTTGTGAGTGAGTTTTATATTTATCCACAAGGCAGATTATTTTGTTTAATTTTAGGAGAGAATAGTTGATTGGAAAGTGTTGACCGATGTTTATTAGTGGGTTATAATGTTGATGGAGTAAATGAAAGTGGGGAATTGTGGAGAGCCCAGTTTCTCTTTTATGTTACGGCTACAAATTATCCACCTTCGCCCTTTCGACGTGGCTCAGGGCTACGGCGGACAGGCAAATCACTACGTATGCTACGAATTGGTCTAGACTGTTCTTTCGTTCATCCGTTCTTTGGTTGTTAAGTATATTTGTAACATTTGTACGATTCGTAATTTGTAGCCCTATGTTTATCGGCGAATACAATTTTTCCATGGACGCAAAAGGCAGGATCGCTATTCCGGTCAAGTTTCGTTGCGCTCTGGGAAAAGAATTCGTGGTCACAAAAGGACTTGATAATTGTTTAGCGGTTTATACAAAAGAAGAATGGACGAAAATTGCGGAGCGCGTTTCTTCTTTACCAACCAGTCAAGCTAATAGCCGAGCGTTTTCTCGGTTGATGCTGGGCGGAGCAATGGATGTACGTTTGGATTCGCAAGGACGAATTGTGTTACCTGATTATTTGAGGCAATATGCCGGTATTTCCAAAAAAGTGGTGATTGCCGGTTTATACAGTCGTTTGGAAATTTGGGATGAAGAGAAATGGAGCGCTTACAAAAAACAAACGGAAAAAAATAGCAATGACATTGCCGAACAGCTTACAGTTCTCGGTGTTTAAACCAATAAATTATGTTTGAGCGAGTTGTAAAAATTATTGAATTAATATTTTCTTGGTAATGATGTGGCAACTTTTCACCAGCCGGTGCTATTGAAAGAAGTATTGCAATATCTGGCACCCGGTCGCAATCAAAATTTTATCGATGCCACTCTCGGCGCTGCCGGGCATGCAGAAAAAATATTGCAATTAACCGGTCCTGAGGGGAAACTGCTGGGTCTTGATTGGGACATTGAATCAATCAAAGCCTCGAGAGAGAGATTAAGGGCGTACGCGAACAGGGTAACTTTAATTAATGCTTCATACACTAAAATAAAACAAGTCGTATATGATAAAAAGTTTTCTCCGATTCATGGCGTCCTACTTGATCTTGGCCTTTCTTCAGATCAACTTAAAGATTCAGGACGTGGATTTTCTTTCCAGGTTAATGAACCGTTAGACATGCGCTTTTCGGTCAAGGACAATGAGCTCACGGCCGCAGAAATATTGAATACTTGGCCGGAAAAGAGAATTAAAGAGATATTAATAAAAAATTCAGAAGAACGACAGGCTGGCCGGATCGCCGCCGCAATTGTTCAACAACGGAAGGAAAAGAACTTTGCAACTACAATGGAGCTTGTTTCTCTCGTTATGCAAATAGTAGCCAGGGGCAAATCAAAAATTCATCCCGCGACCAAAACGTTTCAAGCGTTGCGCATGGAGGTGAATAGAGAACTAGAAAATATCAGCTTGGTGTTGAATGATTTGATTGAATTTTTAAAGCCGGGCAGTCGTATCGCGGTGATCAGTTTTCACTCGGTTGAAGACAGAGTGGTAAAAGACATATTTAAGCGCGAAAGCATTGGTTGTCTGTGTCCGCCGGAAATACCGGTTTGCCGTTGCCGTCATGAAGCTAAATTAAAATTAATAACAAAAAAACCAATCGCGTCGAGCGAACAGGAAATCGCGGACAACTTCCGCAGTCGTTCGGCCAAGTTAAGAGTTGTGGAAAAAATATTATGACCAAGTATTGTCAGAATTTAAAAGTAGAACGATCGACAACTGTTAAATTTAAAAAGTTTTCAAAAACTTCAGCGCTTATTGGCTTGGCGATGTATTTGGTGGTGGCGATTGGCGCCTACTTGTCTGAAGTTAATTACATTACCACAAAAGGATTTTATCAACGTGATCTTGAAAGCCAGATAGCTGAACTTCGCGATAGCAATGAGAAATTACAGTCCAAGGTTGTGGAAATGAAATCAACGACCGATTTGTCGGAAAAGATTCAAGGATTGAACATGGTTAAAGTTGATCAGATCACTTACTTTGATACGACCGGCCAGACCGTTGCGCGTAGATAATTTTCAAAAAAAATTGTTTATAACAACTCCGAAATCCGCGGGGTTGTTCTGATTTTAAAAATAAAATGAAAAGGCCACTGACAGTTGTCAGTGACCTTCAGTTTAGAAAACAGTTAGGACGAGCCACACGATCGTGACCACGGTCCATGTAAGGACGTTTGCCGACTCGCCGACGAACAGACCTTTCGTCGCGCGATCCCAGCCGCCTCGTTTACCTTGCAGATAAACTTGGATGAGTCTGGGAATAGCTGTTGCGTTGGTTGCGAGGAGAGATAATCCAGGTAGCCATTCCGCGCTTCCAGTGTCGAGCATGACGTAGGCACTCCATAGTTGTGGAACACCTTTGCACCAAACCGCCAGCCAGCCACGAGTCATAGGATCTCTCAATCCGTTCTTTATGATCGTAAGGATTGAGAGGATGGTGACCGCCACGCAGACGGTCGTGTCACCGGTTGACCACCGCACTGAGCCAACGCACATTGTGAACAGCACGGCGATGAAGATGGTCCACTGGGCGAAAATGATGATCGTGTAGAGACGGATTTTTTCTTTTTTTTCCCGCCAAGCGAGGATTGCGAGAGAAAGACTGACAACAAGGTATCCGATGAAAATTAGCCACATTGCGAGAGTCAGGCCTCTGGTCTTGCCATGCAATATTTGCAGAACTTGCGGCACCATGTATGTCCAGGCCATGATGACCTGGAACCAAAATAGCAGACTGGTCATCGTTGTCTCCTTTTGTTGGTTGATTTGCTAAATTAAGGTACAAAATGTAATTTCTACTTACAAGGCATTATAGCATAGTTTTATGCTTTTGTCAAGTTTTGTACTGTTGCAGGGTTGAGGTTATATTTTACGGATAACCATACGCGGTGAGCTCGTAACAAACATTTGAAAATATTCGAAAGCATGCTATGCTTCGTTAATAAAGATATGTTTAAGTTATTAGCTAACAAAGGCCGAGCGCGAAGAGCGGAAATTACTACGCGCAAAGGAAAGGTGCAGACACCTTGCTTTATGCCGATCGCGACCAAGGCGGCGGTGAAAACGATTTCCAGCGATGAAGTGAGGCAGTTAGCGCCTGATATTATTTTAAGCAATACTTATCATTTAATGTTGCGACCCGGACAGGAAGAGATTGCTAAATTGGGCGGCTTGCATCAATTTATGGACTGGAATAAACCGATTTTAACAGATTCGGGCGGGTTTCAAGTTTTTTCATTGGCAAAAAAAAGAAAGATAACTCCTGAAGATGTGGAGTTTAGTTCGCATATTGATGGGAAAAAATATTTTCTTTCACCTGAAGATTCTATTAAGATTCAGATGAATATTGGTTCAGATATTATGATGGTGCTGGACGAATGCGTGAAATTGCCGGCGGAAAAGAAGTATTTGGAAAAATCAATCAAGTTAACAACGTTTTGGGCGAAAAGATGCAAGGATTTTTTTGAGAAAACATGCGCCGGTTTAGACAAGTCAAGTCGGCCTCTTTTGTTTGGTATTGTTCAAGGCGGGCTGGACAAGGTGTTTCGGTTGGAGAGCGCCAATGGATTGAAGGAAATAGGTTTTGATGGTTATGCGATCGGCGGCTTGGCAGTCGGCGAGACTGAACAAGAAATGTGTTCAGTTCTTGATTACATTTGTGCTGAATTGCCTGCGGACAAACCGCACTATCTCATGGGCGTCGGTTATCCGCATCAAATAGTTGAAGCAGTTAAGGCGGGGATTGACATGTTTGACTGCGTTATTCCAACCAGAGAAGCGCGGCATGGACGATTATATTTTTGGAACAAGGATTTTGTTGAAAAAACTGTCAATATCATGGAGCTTGACTTTTTGAGTAAAGAATTTTATACTACTTTGAATATCAAGAATGAAGAAAATAAGTTTGATTTAACGCCGATTAATTCAAAGAGCAAGTTTTCCGAGTTACAACGCTATAGTCTCGCATATTTGCGGCATTTGTTTGTAAACGAAGATCCATTGGCGCAACGCTTGGCCACATTGAATAATTTGGAGTTTTATTTGGGGTTGATGGAGCGGATTAGATCGGATATTGTTTCTTCGACGCGGCTCAGATGTAAGAATTAAAGCGTTGTATACGTTTACTCGATAGATTCAATAATTATCTCAACGAATTGGTTTATCGCATTTCTCCGAAGGGTTACTTTTTGACGCCCTGCACCAGTCGCTACGCCTGCCTGCGC
>JBBTXH010000039.1:0-1404 GCA_038062385.1 Patescibacteria group bacterium | reverse complement strand
AGGACCGTGGGTTCTGCGCCAGCGGGTGCACTCGTTCCTTTGGCGAGGAATCCCACCCTCTCGGTGATAATAAAATAGTATGTATTTTGTATATGTGATACAAAGCGTCAGTCATCGGACGAGATATGTTGGTCAAACGGTAAACGTCGTTAAGCGGATAAAAGAACACAACAGCGGTAAATGTCGATATACGTCCGGTAGACGACCGTGGATATTACTTCATCAAGAAGAATGTTGTAGTCGCGCGGAAGCGATCAAAAGAGAAGGTTTTTTGAAGTCTGGTCAAGGCAGGAAATATTTGGATGAAATTTTGAAAAATAAAAAATAGTGTGGAAAGGTGGCTGAGTGGTCGAAAGCAGCTACCGTGCTAAGGTGTTGTCTGGGCAACTGGACCGTGGGTTCTGCGCCAGCGGGCGCACTCGTTCCTTTGGCGAGGAATCCTACCCATTCCGCCATGAAAATTTTAATTTTATATAGGGAAAGGTGGCTGAGTGGTCGAAAGCGGCACCGTGCTAAGGTGTTGTCTGGGCAACTGGACCGTGGGTTCGAATCCCACCCTTTCCGTTTTGAGAAAATCAAGCAAGGCATCCAAAATATATGGATAATTTTGAAATCACACACCGAATAGATTCACCGTTTGTTATAAATATTCCTCACGCTTCGATTTTTATCGGCGTTGATTTTAAAAAAGAGTTTTTATTATCCGCGCCGAGCATTGATAAATTTGCGAAAAAAATGGCGGATCTTTATGCTGACGAATTATTTTCCGGGTTATATAAAAAAACCGGCGCGTTAATTGCCAAATTGAGTCGCGTAATAGTGGACATGGAAAGGTTTTGGAATAATAAAGATGAACCAATGGCAAAAGTTGGCATGGGCGCGCTTTATGAAAAAAATGGGCAAGGGAAAATTGTTCGACAAATCAGCAAATTATCGCGTAGTCGTTGCCGTCGTATTTATTTAGAATATCATCATTCTTTAAATAGTTTAGTGGCCGAATGTTTGAAACAGTTCGGTTTTTGTCTTATTATAGATTGTCACACCTACCCGTCTAAACCGCGCCAATACGATTTGGATAAAAACGGAAAAAGGCCTGAGATTTGTTTAGGTTCGGATAAATTTCACACTCCGCGGTTATTAGTCAATATTTTTAAACAAGCTTTCTTGAAGGGAAAATTTAGCGTGGCGGAAAACACTCCGTTCAAAGGTACGATAGTTCCCATGAGTTATTTGAATAAAAACCGAAACGTTTTGTCTATCATGATAGAAGTTAATCGCAAGTTGTATATGAATGAGCGCACCTATGAAAAAAAGAACGATTTTAAGAAAATCGCCAGTGACTTGGACGGGTGTATTTCATACGGGATCGATGAATTTATAATAAATTTGTGAAACTGTTCTATA
>JBBTXH010000038.1:0-1685 GCA_038062385.1 Patescibacteria group bacterium | reverse complement strand
GAATCGATCTAGATTGTTCTTTCGTTCTGTTGTTCATACGTTTGTTGGTCTTAAGTCTATTTGTGGTTTGTAGCCGACAACGGTTATGTACATTTTATTACATCAAGCGCAATCAAACAAGTTGATAACAGGTGGATATAAATTATAACTAAAATTAGCGATAATTACCACCAGCTATTGACAAAAAGTTAATTTTTTGCTAATATATAGTCACGTGATGCCGGACGCAACGGTGTGCATGCCGGCAACTCGAGGCCCATAGTGGGCGATGGCTCCTAGGCGTTTGCGCGACGACGTATAAAAGGAGGAACGTATTGTCAGAAACACCACCGGATCAGTAAATGATCGAAAGGGGATTTCCCCGACCGTTCACGCAAAATTTTGAAAACCGCGAAATCGGACACCCGCTGCGTGAGCGTTACCCAAATGGGATCCGTACTCCAGCTATGCGGGAGGGCAGGTGAATAATATTAGAGACGCTCCCATGTAGAAGATGGGACAACAAGAAGCCGGATCCATGATCCGGCTTATTCATTTTAAAAAACTTTTTATCTTCACTAAGTTTTGTAAGAGCATGGCAATGGTCATGGGGCCAACTCCGCCCGGTACAGGTGAAATGAAACTTACTTTTTCCAAAACACTTTTTAAATCAACATCGCCAACAAGCTTTCCCTTTACTTTGTTAATACCGACGTCAATGATGATGACGTCTTTTTTTATTAAATCATTGGTGATTAAGTTTGCTTGTCCGACACAAACAATCAAGAGATCAGCCTGTTCAACATGTTGTTTCCAGTCATTATCTTTCAACGTGACGGTTGTAATTTTATTTTTTTCACCCCAAACGCAAATGAAGGGTTGGCTGAAAATTTTGTGGTTGCAGAGAATAACAATATTTTTGTTTTCGATTTTTATTTTCGTGGAATTGACCAGCTCAATGATTCCCATCGGCAGAGGCGGCATGACTTTATAAACGCATTTTTTCATATTCGCCTGGTTTCTCGGATGAAAGCCGTCAATGTCTTTGCGATAATCAATGCTGGAAATTATTTTTTCAGTATTGAATTTTTTCGGTAAAGGCAGTTGCACGAGGATGCCATGCGTTTCAGGGTCTTGATTCAAAAAATCAATTGATTTGATAATTTCTTCTTCATGGCAATTTTCATCAAAAAAATATCTATGAAAATGAACGCCACATTTTTCGCAGGCTTCTTTCTTTAATCTAACATACAGAGTTGAGGCCGGATCGTCGCCAACTAAAATTGCGGCCAGTCCGGGGAGCGCGTCCAGCTTGGTAATTTGTTTTTTTATTTTTCTTAGAAATTTCTCACTAAGTTTTTTTCCGTCGAGAATTTTGTTTAACATATCGTTTTAATCCAGTTTTAATTCCGGATAAAGCGGATGTTTTATTGTTAACTCGAGAATATTCTGTTTGATTTTTTCATGCAAAGAAAGATCAGTCGGATTTTCCAATGTTTGCGCGATGAATTCTCCCACTAATTCAAAATCAGCTTCTTTGAAACCGCGCGTGGTCATGGCCGGCGTGCCGATTCTGATACCAGACGGATCCATGGGTTTTCTCGGATCATCGGGAATCATGTTTTTGTTGCAAGTTATTCCAACTCCGTCTAATAATTCTTGCGCTTGTTTACCAGTTAAATTTTTATTGGCAACGTCAATTAAAA
>JBBTXH010000037.1:0-4655 GCA_038062385.1 Patescibacteria group bacterium | reverse complement strand
AACTCCTGCATCAAGACCTGAAAAAAATCATAAAAAAATTTAAACCAAATTTAATCGCGGTGGAGGATTTGTTTTTTTATAAAAACGTAAAGACCGCGATCAAGGTTGGTCAGGCGCGCGGCGTTATTCTGCTCACTTGCGTGCTTGAACGCGTTCCGGTGATTGAATTTACCCCGCTTCAAGTCAAGCAAGCGATTACCTGTTACGGCCGAGCCGGCAAGGGGCAGGTTCAGCAGATGGTAAAAGCGATTTTAAATCTAAAAGATATCCCAAGGCCGGATGACGCGGCCGACGCACTGGCCGTGGCGATCTGCGGCGCCAATAGTTGCAGAATGATGGGATTAAAAAAATAAAGTATTTATGAAAAACAAGTTGCCGGTTTTAATTTTGTTCTCTGTTTTTTTATTTTCTCCGATGGCGGCGTTAGCCGGCGGGCTGCCGGATTATTCCGGAAATTCAAATTTAATCAGCTCAATGCTTGAACAAAATATTTCGATTGAAACGATTTATTTGATTTTGGCGATTCCGGTTATTGCCACAATTATTGCTTTTGCGAGACAAATCGTCGGCTTCACCGCTCTCGGAGTTTACATTCCGGTCTTGGTGGCTGCGGCGTTTATGATTATTGGTGTGGAATATGGCGCCGCTTTGTTTGTGTTTGTCGGAATTATCGGATCAATTGGACGTTTAATCGCCCGTAAAATCAGGTTGGCTTATTTGCCGAGAATGGCGATCGTTGTTTCGCTGGTAAGTTTTGCCATTTTCGGTTTTTATTATTTCAGCGCGCGATTTGATTATTTTTTCGCCGGTTCTTTGGACGTTTTTCCGATTTTGGTAATGGGACTGCTGACCGAAAAGTTTATTTCCGTACAGGTGGAACAAGGCAATAAGCGCGCACTGGCTTTGTTTTTAGAGACTTTATTTTTGGCGATTGTTTGTATTTTTTTGGTTAATTGGGGAGTCGTCAGAAATTTTATTTTAAATTATCCATACAGCGTACTCGGAATATTGGTGATAAATTTTATCATCGGCAAATGGACCGGTTTGCGCTTATTTGAGTTTTATCGTTTTAGAAAAGTTATAAAACATGTTGAATTGGCTGAAAAAAAGTAAACAAATTCTCGGCATGAACGCCAGAAATTTGTCATTTGTCAGGCCCAGCAATTCCAAAAGGAAGGTGGCTTTGGTTGATAATAAATTAAGAACGAAAAAGGTTCTTGAAAAGCATGGCTTGCCTGTTTCCAAATTGATCACGGTCATGGCCACGCGCAAGGAATTGGCGGATTTTAATTGGACGAGCTTGCCGAGCAGTTTTGTTTTAAAGCCGAATCACGGGCTGGGCGGCGAAGGCATTGTGGTAACTTTCGGGAAAAAGAAAAACAATCGTTGGGTTTTGCCGAATGACAAAGAAGCGAGTTTGGCGGATATTATGTATCATGCGGCCAATATTCTGGACGGTGATTATTCAAAGTCCGACGCGCCGGACATGGCTCTTTTTGAAGAACGGATCAAGATTCATCCGGCCTTCAAACTTTACAGTTACAAAGGCATTCCGGATATTCGCGTGATTGTTTACAACCGTGTGCCGGTCATGGCCATGCTTCGCTTGCCCACCAAGTATTCTCGCGGCAAAGCTAATTTGCATCAAGGCGGCATCTGCGTGGGGATTGATGTTTCTTCCGGTATTACCACGCACGCCATTCAGCGTAATCAGCTGATTGAGCATTTACCTGATATCAAACTCAAATTGCGCGGCCTAAAAATTCCCAATTGGAACGAAATTCTTGAATTGGCGGTCAAAGCCACAATTGCTTGCGGTTTGAATTATGTCGGCGTGGATATCGCCATTGATCGCGACAAAGGACCATTGATTTTGGAACTTAACGCGCATCCGGGTTTGTCCATTCAGATCGCTAATTTGGCTCCGCTCAAAGACCGTTTGCTCCGAGTCCAAGGATTGACCATCAGGACAGCGAAAAAAGGAATAAAAGTGGCGAAAGATTTATTCGGCGGAGAAATTGAAGAAGAAGTTGAAGGACTGACCGGAAAAAAGATACTCGGCGTAGTTAATGATATTAAAATAAAAAATAAAACCGGCGAGTGGATTGATGTTCAAGCAAAACTTGACACCGGAGCCGGCATTACTGCGATTGACGAAGAATTCGCGCGCCAGCTTGGTTTCGCCGAAGCGATTGATTATTATTTGGGATTCAATATTAAACGAGTTTTAACAAAAGAAGAGGTTGATGATCTTAGTCAACGTAAAGTTTGGCAGGAACTGGAAAAGCACAAGGACATTGTGGCGGTCGCGAAGATTTACAGCAGTCATGGCATCTCTTATCGCATGGAAATCCCGCTTCAGATCGAACTCGCGTCAACGGAAATTAGTTTGAATGCCACGGTTATTGTTCGCGAACATTTGAAATATCCGATTATTATCGGTCGCAGGGATTTGAAGAAGTTTTTGATTGATCCCACTAAGTAAAGCACAAAGCACGAAGCACAAAGCTCAAATTAAAATTAGAATTTCTGAAATTCAAAATCAAAAACTCAAAAATGTAAATAAAGTTTAAAGCACAAATTATAAATTTGGATTGGCTGCAGATGGTAGGTTTTTAATTTTGAATTTTATATTTTGGATTTTATTTGGGTTTTGAACTTCGGATTTTGTGCTTGTCATGTTATGTTAAAAATTATCATTTTATGAGGATACTAATAGGCGGTCCGAAATCATGGGAAAACCAGGCGCTCACGGAAACAGCGAAAAAACGCGGCCATTTTGTTTTGCGATCGCCGTTGCACGAGATTTCGTTGCTCGTTAAAAACAACAACCTGGAAGCCTGGAGACACGGGAAAAAATTAGAAAAATTTGATGTTTGCCTAGTTCGCGGCATCAGCCCGTTTTTGGCGAAAGCAAAAACATTGGCGCGCTACCTCGATTTTTTGGGCGTGAAGGTCGTTGATCAAGAACTGTGCGACAAAGATTATGAATTTGACAAAATGTTCACGTTTTTCGGATTTTTTCAAGCAGGACTACCCTGCATTGATACCATGCAGTTTTCAACTTTTGAAGAATTGTCGCGTTATCTGATAAAAATTCCCGAACCGATAGTAATCAAGGACATTTGCGGTATGCACAGTCGGGAAGTATTTTCATTTAAAACTAAGCAGGAGTTGTTAAAGTTTTTTAGCACTAAAAAAAATACAGTGAAACAGTTTTTAATACAAAAGAAAGTTGACGCTGATTACTACTTTCGCGTGTTGGTGGTTGGCGGGCAAGCTTTGGGTGCGATGAGGCGGATGAGTTTCTTTCATCCGAAGAGGAAGCAGGTTCCTTTGGATGGGCGATCTGAAAAAGCTGAATTAACCGATGAATTGAAAAATTTAGCTGTCACCGCGGCCGCGGCAGTTAACGCGGACATCGCTGGTGTTGATATTATCTTCGACGGAAAAACGCCGAAGCTTTTAGAGGTCAACCGTTCCCCGAAATTTAAAAGATTTACCAGTGTCATGAGCGTTAATGTAGCGGATATGATTATTGAATATTTGGATAAATTATGAAAAAACATAAAAACATTGTGGTTATTTATTGGTCTGATGATTGGGAAAAAGAATTGCCTATGAATGGCGCGCCGGAAACGCGCAAGTCATTTGAAGATTGGCATGTGCGCGGTTTGAAAGAGAATATTCAAGTTTTTCGAGCGAGCATTGAGTGGTATAATGAAAAGACCAATTGTTTCAAAAAAGCGTGGGCATACCGCGATGGTGTTTGGGAAAAAATTAACCAGCCGATCAAGCCGGATTTGATTTTTGATAAAATAAAAGGCGTAAGAAATTACAACTTGTATGACTTGAAGATGAAAATTGCGAGCCAAGTTAAATTTTTCAATAATCCGCTATTCAGGATAATCGTTGACAACAAGTTTTCCCAGTATTTACTTTTTGGCGAGTTCATGCCAAAGTCATACCTGGCGAATGATCGGATTGAATTAAAATCATCCGTGGAGCGCCTTCAAACCGATAAAGTGGTGGTGAAGCCATTGTTCGGTTCAGGCGGCTTTGACATAAAAATAGCCGAGAAGGCCAAGGTTTTAACCGGTCGCTTCAATTTTCCGGTATTGGTTCAAGAGTTTATCAGAAGCGAAAAAGGCATTCCCGGCCTTTCAAAAGGAAAAGAAGTAGCTGATCTGCGTTTGGTTTTTATCAATCATAAATTGATTTACGCGCTTTCCAGAATCGCCAAGCCCGGATCGCTTTTTACCAATTTCCATCAAGGCGCTGGCGCCAAGTTGGTCGAGGAAAAGAGCGTTCCCGCGTCAGTGAAAGCAATGGTTAAAAAAATAGTAGCCAAACTGTCCTTGTTTTCCGAAGCGCATTATTGTTTGGATTTTATTTTTGATAATAGCGGCCGGCCGTATTTACTTGAAATGAACAGCACGCCCGGATTTGATTTGTTGTATCTCTTGAATGACGAAAAAGCGATTAAAAAAAATTTCAGTGAGTTTGTTAAGGTTTTAGGGGTGTAGGAAAGTAGGGTTGTAGGGCGGTAGGTTGGTAGGAAGTTTAGGATGGTAGGGCGGTAGGGTTGTAGGAAGTAGGAATTAGCAAGAATAATCTTCTGGTAATTCCCCTTTTTCCCCCTAATCTCTTTCACT
>JBBTXH010000036.1:0-9497 GCA_038062385.1 Patescibacteria group bacterium | reverse complement strand
CCGGGGATTGGTTTTAGGTTGAGAAAAAATCCGGGAGCGTGGTAAGTGCTTTCCACCTTGTCGCGCAGATGTTCAGGATAATCCAGACAGGTTTCAAATTGTGTTCGTTGTTCAATGGCAATCGAGATTTCGTTCGGATGATCTTTTTTCCAATTGTCGAGAAAACCGCTTTCCCAATCTGCTAACGTGCTGTCTTGATCGATTAGTATGATCATTCCTCACCTCCTTTTGGTGTGTTTAAGGAACAGATGTTTTTGTATTCTATAGTATGCTGATTATCAAGTCAAGCGGCCTGTATATTGTCCTTGAACTATGATTAGTCTGATTGAATGAACACTATGATTATGCGCCTAGGGACGGACGTACAAAAAATCATGCCAATCAAGTAATCAGACAAATCACAGTTAAGACAAATAATTTATAAATTAAAAACACCGTCCTGCAAACAGAACGGAGTTTTATAATTGAGTTTACGCAATATTTAATTGCTTGGCTTGGGTCCGTATTTATTTTCTCCTTCGTTACTGCCGGTAACCATCAAGACGAGAAGCCAGATGAAGCCGATGATCGGAATCAACGAGAGGAACAGCATCCAACCGCTTTTTCCAACGTCATGCAGTCGTCTCACTGAAACCGCGATGCCCGGGATTAGTACTGCCAAGCCGTACAACATTCCAATGATATTGAAATTGTCGCCGATTAAAGCAGCCACAATACCGAGCACGATGCTGATGATGAAATTAAACAGAACAAAGAACCAATATTCTGATCTTGTCGCGCGACCCTTGAAGACCGCGTATTTTTTTAGAACCGCGAGGTAGTAGTTCATAGATTTGAATTAGGATTATTATGATTATTAGGCTTGCCCTGAACCCGAACAGGGGTGAGTGGTTCAGGGACGTTTAGGAAAACGGAGGTAGTTATTTGATTGAGGTTAATTTAATTATACAATATTTAAAACAACAATGCAAAGATATTTTTGAGAATTAATATTTTAAAATTGAAAAGACTCGCAATGATATAAGGGTTTGTTTTGTTATCAGAACAAGAATCAGTATGCTTGACATCAAGATAAAAATTTCGTAAGCTCTGTTAATATCTGTTCTTTTAATTTCCCAAAAGAAAGGCCGCCTTCGCCTCGCAAGGTGCGTGGCTTCGGTGGCCGAGGAGGGAACATGGGTACTGTAAAGAACACTGTTCGCACCGCTAAAGTGCTGGGTTATCTGGTTAAGAAAGGCCTGTTAAACGATACGACCGCAAAAGCATTGGCAGACGCCAAGGATCAGTTGGTACAATCTGCCGGCATTGTGCTTAGTGGCGGAAAAGAAGCGGTCGCAGAATTAACTTCAGCTGTTGTTCGCGAGTTGCCGAAAGTTAAAATGGCAAAAGTAACGCCTGATCCAACGCTTGTTGATCTCTTTACAAAAGAAGAAGCTTTGGAAAATTTGGTTCTGCCTTTGACGAAAGATGGCCGCGTAGTGGAAGTAGCCATTACCGAAGAAAGCGATTTTCTGTTTATTGTTCGTCGGCAGCTGATGAAAGGATTGATTTTCCGGTTCAAGACAGCGCGTGTGACTGAATTGACTTTGGCGATAAGAATTTATTACGAGGCCAACAAGGTTACGCAGCCGATCGCAACTTCGAAAGATGTTGCGGCTGAACCTGCAACTGAACAACCGACAGTTGCTTCGGTCAGCAAGTCGCAAGTGCCGAAGTTTTTGCTTGATAATATTTTGTGCGGCGCGGCGAGAAAAAATTATCAAGAAGTTCGTTTCCTTTTTGTTGATGGAATACTGTCGGTTGTCGGCGTGAAAACGAACGACGAACTTGATGAGGTTCATGTTCCAACCAATTTGCATGAGCCGATCATTAAACTCTTGAGAGAAAGAGCAGAGTTGGACTCTTCAGCTGAAAATACGGTTATTGAAAAGATATTTACGGTTGATGATGCCATTGACGGAACCGTTTATCGGTTTAGTGTTGTTTTTTCCGATATGTTTGGCGAGCAGAACGCCCACGTTTTTCCGCAGTAAACAAAAACCCGTTGTTCAATACAACGGTTTTTTTATTTTTAAAAGTAAATTAACGACTGTCCTTTTCTTTTGGTTTATTGACCGGCCGTTTGAAGGTGTGGCCGCCGGAGGCGTGTGGTTTGATTCCTAAATGTTTTTCCAGTTTTTTTCTTTGTTTTTCTTGGTAGCGTTCCAGAGGAGTTTTGTAAAGTTTTAATTTCATGGGTTATGTCGTAATTGTTATTTAGTGGCTACAAATAGTGGCTACAAATTACAAATAACTACAAATATACAAATTGGTCTAGACTGTTCTTTCGTTCATGCGTTCATTGGTCTTCGATCTATTTGTAACATACGTAGTGATTTGTAATTTGTAGCCATTTGGTGGGCCGGGCAGGATTCGCACCTGCGAAGGCACAAGGCCAACAGATTTACAGTCTGTCCCATTTGACTGCTTTGGTACCGACCCCTGAACTACTCGCATCTTTAATTTGGATAGATGGTTTTTATGCTGAGTGTTGCTCGAGTTCAGGGTAAACCCTGAATCACTCACATTTTTTATTGGATAGCTGATTTTACGTTGATGGCTGTTCGAGTTTATCGTGAACCGGACAGGAGTTCTGGTTCACGGTTCGGGTAAACCCTGAGCTCAAACGAATTATATCAGCAAAAACATACTAACACAAGATTTCATTTGAATCAATAACCGTTTAATTGCGAGTGAGTTAATTTGTTCCAGGAAGCTGTTGCTATTTTAAATAATTCATGTTATCATCATTCTATCAATTAATTTAATTAAAAAACACATACCCGTTTAGCTAAATTTAGCTGTCTTTATTATAACCTGTCATTCAATTATTGGATGATAATAATAAGGAAGGGTAGAGGGGTGATTCAATCAATTTTCATTTTGGAAATCGTTTGAAAAACCAAGAAGGAATAAATTTATGCCAAAGACTCCAAGTCTTGAAGACTTGATGAAAGCAGGCGTGCATTTCGGTCACCAAAAATCAAAGTGGCATCCGAAAATGCGGCCTTTTATTTTTTGCGAAAAAAACAACATCCACGTAATTAATCTCGAAGAAACTCAGAAGCAACTGGAAAAAGCTTTTGGTTTTATCAAAGAAACCGTGGTTCGCGGAGGAACAATTCTTTTTGTCGGCACGAAGAATCAGATTCAGGACATTGTTAAAGACGCGGCTCTGTCTTGCAACATGCCTTTCGTCGTTTATCGCTGGATGGGTGGCGCTCTCACGAACAGCCAGACCGTTCTTGGCTTGGTGAAAAAATTCCGCAAGATGAAAGAAGACAAGGCGCTGGGCAATTATCAGAAATACACGAAGAAAGAACAACTCGAATTATCGCGAGAAATCGATCGCTTGAATACAATCGTGGGCGGTATGGAAAGATTGGATAAATTGCCGGACGTTTTATTTATCGTAGATATTAAAAAAGAAAAAACCGCCATGTCTGAAGCGCTCCGAAAGAAAACTCCGGTGGTGGCGATTTGTGATACGAACGTTAATCCTGAATTAGTGGATTATCCGATCCCTGGCAATGATGACGCGATCAGCTCTGTGAAATTGTTGGTTGGTTTGGTGGCAGAAGCAGTGAATGAAGCGAGAGAAGAGGGTGCGGCAATTAAGCAATAAAGCATTTAAGCATTAAAGCAACGGAGCAATCCTCCTCATCCTCCCAATCCTACTAATCTTACTAAGCCTAATAATCCCAACGTAATATGTCAGATACACAACCAGTAGTTAAACTTCGCGAATTTACCGGCGCAGGCATGGTTGACTGCAAAAAAGCTTTGGACGAAGCCAATGGCGATTTCGACAAGGCCGTGGAAATTCTGCGGAAAAAAGGTGAAGCCAAAGCCACCAAGAAAATGGCGGAACGCCAAACTAAAGAAGGTATTGTTTATTCTTACGTTCATTCTAATAATAAAACCGGCGCGATGATCGAACTTCTCTGCGAAACTGATTTTGTTTCGCGCACCGATGACTTCAAAAATTTGGCGCATGATCTTGCCATGCAAATCGTGGCCATGTCACCTGATTATCTTTCGCCGGAGCAAGTGCCGCAAGAACTTATTGATCGAGAAAAGGACATTTATTCCGAGCAGTTGAAAAACGAAGGCAAACCGGCGAACATTATTGAAAAAATTATGCAAGGCAAGCTGGATAAATTTTTTGAAGAGATTTGTCTATTGAAACAGCTGTTCATCAAGGACGACAAGATTAAGGTTGAAGACTTGATCAAGCAAATGATTGCGAAGACCGGAGAGAAGATTGAGATTGGAAGGTTTTCAAGGTTTCAGATATAGAAAAGAAGGATTAAAATAAAACAAGAAATATTGGTAATACTTGATCTACTGATTCCTACATGATTTTACTGATTAACTTTGGGTTACAGATGTCCAGATAAACGTACGGATAGTACAGATTACTTAGATGGTTATTTTTATGTTTTTATATTTTTACGTTTACTTCATTACTTATTTGTAAATTCGCCTGTCCGCCGTAGCCCTAGCGTAGGCGGATAATTCGTAACCCTATGAAATTAGCTGAAATACAATTCGCGCCTTGGGATAAAATATATTTTTTTTCGTTAGGCGGAAACGAAGTCGCTTTGAAAGACCACGTGGTTGTGGAAACAAAACTTGGGTTGGAAATGGGCAAGGTGGTTGGTTTTTCTGAATTGACTGATGAGGAAGTGGCTAAACTGCCGGATCCATTGAAACCGATTTTACGCAAAGCGAACAATGACGATCTTGAAGCATTGCTCGCATTAAACAATCAGAAAGACAAAACGTTCGAAGAATGTCGCGAGCTCATCAAAGAACACAACTTGCCGATAAAATTGGTGGACGTTCATTTTGCTTTTGATAACAGCAGAATCACTTTTGCTTTTATTGCCGACGGTCGCGTGGATTTTCGTGATCTATTGAAAGAACTAATTAGAATTCACAAAAAAAATATTCGCTTGCAACAGCTTGGCATCCGCGATGAAATAAAAATCAGCGGTGATATCGGTTGTTGCGGACGCAATCTGTGTTGCCAATCGTTTTATAAAGATTTAGGCAATGTGACTTCCGACTATGCAGACTTGCAACAGGTGGCGCATCGCGGTTCCGAACGCTTGTCCGGCGTTTGCGGCCGGCTTAAATGTTGTCTCACTTATGAAAAGGATTTATACAATGAACTGGCGGACAAATTACCGATGATCGGCGAAAAGATCAAGACGCAGTATGGAAAAGGAGAAGTGATGGGCTGGCATGTCTTGAAACAGACCGTTGATGTCCTACTTGAGGATAATGAAACCATAGTTGAAGTGCCTATTGAAAAATAGGCGCTTTTTAGTTTGTTGGGCGCTTTTTAATTTTGTGTTATAATATAACAAGCTTTGACGATCAACAAAAACTATTTTTCATTTATGAAAAAAGAATTGGAAAAATTACACCAAGAAGCGTTGAATGCGATAAAGAAACTGAAAAAATCTGCTGAGCTTGAAGAGTTTGAGCTTGAGTATTTCGGGCGGAAGGGAGGCAAGTTGACTCATGTTCTGAAGTCGCTCAAGGAATTGTCGGATGAGGCGAAAAAAGAAATTGGCCAGCTGGCCAATGATATTAAAGTTGAATTGCAGAAAGTTATTGATGAGAAAAAAGGAGAACTAAAAGAAATTGAAATAAAGAGCGAGATTGAAAACGAAAAAATGGATTTGACTTTGCCCGGGAAAAAGACACCGTTTGGCTCTCTTCATCCCAATACAATCGTACAAAATGAACTGGAAGATTTGTTTCGTTCACTTGGTTTTATGATTCTTGATGGCCCGGAGCTTGAATCTGATTATTATAATTTCGAAGCCTTGAATATTCCACCATTCCATCCGGCCAGAGACATGCAGGATACGTTTTATATTAAAAACAATAATTCAAAGAGTGAAGAAAAATTACTTTTACGAACGCACACTTCTCCTGTACAGGTTCGAGCGATGCTGAGATACGGCGCGCCGATTCGCGCAGTTGTCCCCGGACGCGTTTACCGTTTTGAAGCGCTTGACGCTTCTCATGAAAATACTTTTTATCAGCTGGAGGGGTTGATGGTGGATGAGAATATTTCCATTACCAACTTGATCGCAGTGATGAAGACTTTGCTCAAGGGAGTTTTTAAAAAAGAGGTGAAAATAAGATTGCGGCCGGGATTTTTCCCTTTTGTGGAGCCGGGTTTTGAGTTGGATATCCAATGTTTGATTTGCGGCGGCCATGGTTGCAGTGTTTGCAAACAGAGCGGTTGGGTGGAGCTCCTGCCGTGCGGTATGGTGCATTCAAATGTTCTTCGCGCCGGCGGAGTTGATCCGGAAAGATATTCCGGTTTCGCCTTTGGACTTGGTTTGACGCGGCTGGTGATGATGAGATATGGGATTGATGATATCAGACTGTTGAATTCTGGTGACCTACGATTTTTGAGACAGTTTTGATATGACGAATAGAACTGATATGACGAATGAGACGAATAAGTCAAAAATAATATTGCCGCACGGTGGGTATAAGAATTTGATGTCATATAAAAATGCGGTCATTGTTCACGATTTAACGGTGATGTTTACCGAGAAGTATATTGACAGGTTTAGTCGGACGAGAGACCAGATGGTTCAGGCGGCTCGCAGTGGAAAACAAAACATTGCAGAGGGGAGTATGGCCTCCGGCACATCGAAAGAAACTGAAATAAAACTAGTTGGCGTTGCGCGTGCAAGCCAGGAAGAGTTGTTGATTGACTATCAAGATTTTTTGCGACAACACCAATTACAACTGTGGGGAAAGGATGATCTACGAGTAGCGGAAATACGAAAGCTGACTTATGCGACGAATAGAACATCTAAAACATATGAAACATATATGTCCGCACCTGAAAGCGCGGCCAATATGATGATTTGCTTGATTCATCAGACTAACTATCTTTTGGATAGGTTGCTACAAGCTCTAGGACGAGATTTCGCTAAGGATGGTGGTTTGCGAGAAAGATTATTTAAAGCTAGACAAAATTATAGAGGATATTAATTATGCATGTTTCATTAAACTGGTTAAAACAATACCTTGATTTACCGCAAGATATTGATCCAAAAGAATTGGGTTTGAAATTGACCATGTCCACGGTCGAGGTTGATTCAGTGAAAGGATCAGGCGAAAGTTTGGACAAGATTGTGGTGGGTCAAATAGAAAAAATCAGCAATCATCCTAATGCTGATCGTTTGAAGTTGGTTGAGGTTAGTATTGGTGATGAAACGGTCAGCGTTGTTTGCGGCGGGATCAATTTAACAGAAAAAATGTTGGTGGCCTTGGCCTTGCCCGGTGCGCGAGTTCGCTGGCATGGCGAGGGTGAGCTCACTCAACTCAAACCAACCGCAGTGCGCGGAGTGGAAAGTTTTGGCATGATTTGCGCCAGCGACGAGATCGGACTGGGCGCTGATTTTCCGGCCGGGGGAGAGTCCGAGATTTTGGATTTATCAACTTTGGATTTAATGGTGGGTCAGCCGCTCGGCGAGCAATTGAAAACAGGCGATGTTGTTTTTGAAATTGATAATAAATCATTGACCAATCGCCCGGATTTGTGGGGTCATTATGGTTTAGCGCGTGAAGTGGCAGTTATTTATGGATTAAAACTCAAAGAATTGAATTTGGAAAAAATTAAAACCAACAAGGAAATAAAATTAAAAGTAAAAGTGGTCAATCAAGAGCTTTGCCCGCGTTATTCAGCAGTGGCCATTAATGGTATCAAGGTTGGCGAGTCGCCGGTTTGGCTCAAAGACAGGTTGACGGCCATCGGTCAGAAGCCGATCAATAATATCGTGGATATTACAAACTACGTAATGTTCGAGCTGGGCCAACCGTTGCATGCCTTCTCCGCGGAAAAACTTATTGGAAACGAAATTATTGTTCGCACTGCCCAGGAGAACGAAAAGATCACCACTATTGACGGCGTTGAAAGAGAGTTGAGCGTAAACGATTTAGTAATCGCTGATCCTGATAAGGTCGTGGCTTTGGCCGGTATCATGGGCGCGATCAATTCTGAAGTTGCCAATGACACCACCACTGTAATTATTGAATCAGCCAACTTTGAGGGCGCGTGCGTTCGGAAAACAGGTCAACGACTTGGTTTGCGCACTGAAGCGTCCATGCGTTTTGAAAAAAGTTTGGATCCGAATTTGGTTGAGCTGGCTTTGCAGAGAGCAGTGAATTTGATTTTGGAAATAATTCCCGGAGCAAAAGTGATGAGCGAGGTGGTGGATGAGAAAAATTTTAAATTAAATCAAGGACCGCTCGAGTTAACTTGGGATTTTATTGACAAACGGATTGGACAAAAAATCGAGCGAAAAAAAATATTACAAACGTTGCTCGATCTTGGATTTGTTGTCAAGGAAAATAAAATCGGTTTAACAATTAGGATACCGAGTTGGCGAGCGACCAAAGATATTAGCATAAAAGAAGATATTATTGAGGAAATCACCAGAATTTTCGGATATGATAATTTAACTCCGAGTTTGCCGCAGAGTGCGATGGTTTATTGGCCGGAAAATAAATTGCGTGATTTGGAACGCGAAGTGAAAAATATTTTGGCCGGAACGTGCGGAGCGAATGAAGTTTACAACTATTCGTTCACAGCTAAAAGTTTTTTTGATAAAGTGGGCATCAAGGAGACTGACAATTTTTCTTTATTAAATCCATGGAGCGAAGATTTGTGCTACATGAGGCGCAGTTTGGTTCCGGGCTTATTGAACAATATTGAAAACAACTTGCGATTTTTCAGTGAATTGAATATTTTTGAAATCGGCAAGGTGTTTATTGATGATGAAACCGGAGAGTTGACTCGTCCTGGTGGCGAGGAGCGTTTGCCCAGTCAAGAGTTATATTGCGCGGGCGTGGTGTCGCGATCCAAAGAAGAGTCATTTTATTTTGCCAAAGGCATGGTGGAAACCGCGCTGGCAAAATTGGGTATTGAATTCGATTGGCAAATAACTGAAGAAATTTTGTTGTGGGGTCATCCAAAGCAGAGTTTGAGTTTGCTGGTCGGTGATGAAGAAGTTGGTTTTGTGGCTTCGCTGAATCCGAGAGTGTCGCAAGCGCTTGGTTTGGCGGCAAAAATTGCGCTCTGGCAAATTAATCTTTCAAAATTAGAAAAAAGCTATCCGATTTTAAAAAAATACACTGCCTTGCCGAAGTTTCCCGCGATTGAACTTGATTTGTCTTTAATTATCAACGAGGGTGATCAATGGAAAGATATTCAAGGATTGATTAAAGCGATCGAACCGCGTTTGATCAGGAGCGTTAAGTTGCTCGATGTCTTCAAAAATGATAAAATGAAAGCAGGGAGCAAGAGTTTGACTTGCCGGATAATTTATCAGTCGGATGAACGCACGTTAAGCATGGAAGAGGTGAATAAAATTCAGGCGATAGTTATTGAACAACTAAAAAAAGGCATAGGCGCG
>JBBTXH010000035.1:0-3576 GCA_038062385.1 Patescibacteria group bacterium | reverse complement strand
GTTGGCATTGCCTGGTTTTAAAACAATTTCTTCTTGATATTCCGCTTCGTTATGTCAAGCATTTTTCAGGAAATCAACCACGCGTTTAATCTCATCGTCGCTCACATAAGCTCCTTGCAGTCGTCGCGGTTTAGAGGTTTCCGGAGTCATGTAAAGCATGTCGCCTTTGCCAACCAACTTTTCGGCGCCTGAAGTGTCAAGAATCGTTCTTGAATCCATGAGAGAAGCTACGCTGAAAGCAACGCGGCAAGGAATATTTGCTTTGATGAGACCGGTGATAACATCAACTGAAGGACGTTGTGTCGCCACAATCATATGGATGCCGACCGCTCTCGCCATCTGAGTTAACCGGATAATGCATCCTTCTACTTCAGCTGCGGCCATGACCATGAGAGCAGCAAGTTCATCAACGACGATCACGAGATAGGGCATCTTTTCCTTGGCTGTTAAATTGTAGCTGGCAATATTGCGTTTCTTTTCTTTGGACAGAATATCAAAACGATGATCCATTTCAGTGATCGCCCAGCGCAAAGCATAAACTGTTTTTGTCACGTCTGTAATTACTGGCGTTAATAAGTGAGGAATGCCATTGTAAATCGGAAACTCCACGCATTTTGGATCAATCAAAATAAGTCGCAATGTTTCTGGATTGTTCTGATAAAGCAAACTCATGATGATGGCGTTTAAACAAACGCTTTTTCCAGAGCCGGTTGCTCCAGCCACGAGCATGTGGGGCATGGAGGTAATATCGCCAACCCAGCATTTGCCACTGACATCTTTTCCGAGTGCCACGGTAATATTTGTTTTACGATTTTTGAATGACACTGATTCCAATATTTCTCGTACGCGGACAATGGCTGGTTTTTGGTTCGGTACTTCAATACCGACCAATGATTTCCCAGGAATCGGCGCCTCGATTCTGATCGGATGAGCGGCCATAGCCATAGCCAGATCATTATTCAGCGCGGTAATTCTTGAAAGCTTGATGCCTTCAGATGGTTTCAAGGTATATTGGGTAACCGTGGGGCCAACTTGAACCTCGTCCATTTCCACCGGGATATTGAAATTTTCCAATGTTTTTTTAATACGCTCTGTTCCAAGCTTGATATCGCCGCTGGTTGGTTTTGATTTTCGGTCATCGAGCAAACTTAAAGGCAGGTCAATTTTTATTTTTGGGTTCTTAATTGTAGTTTGCGCTTCAGCCACTGGTTTGCCGAGCAGACTTTTTGGAGAAAACTTAACTTCTTGGGCTTTGGTTGACTGCTTGTCGTCTTCAGCTTCTCCTCCGGTCGATTCTTCAGCTGTTTCTTCTTTATCCTCAGTGTTTTCGTTTTCAACTTTCACGCCACCGAAAGGTAAGTATTTGAAAATATTTGATTTGGCAAAAAGCGATTCAAGGCTGGCATTGAACATGAGCAGTAGTCCGGCGAAAAATAAGCCGATTAAAATAATCAGGCCGGCCCAAAAACCTAAATATGAAAGTAGCGGATACGTTGCCAGATATCCGACAATACCGCCGCCCAGACCGCTGAAAGAAAGTTCAAAGGAATTACTAAAGGGAACGCGGAGATGTAGTAATCCGTGAACGCTGAGAAAAAACAAAATTACGCCAAACAAATTGGCGTATGAAGTATGATAATTTTTCGGTCTGGCCATGACATAGCCGATACCGATGAGCATTAGCGGCAAAAGGAAGCGTCCCCAACCGAAGGAAATGCCCAGCGCCCAGTCTATGTAAACGCCGGCCGTACCGGCAAGATTTAAGAAACTTAAAACAGCGATAATGGCGACCACAAACAGAAAAATTACAAGGATTCCTTTTTTCGTTTCCGGACTTAAACTATAGAATTCAACTTCTTCATAGTGTCGTCCGCGGTATTTTCTGGGCATTGTTTTGTGAGTTTAATTTTTGTTTTTGATAATCACATCTTATCATAAATATGGATTAGGGGCAATACATAAGAATGATTAAGCACAAAGCACTAAGCACAAAACTCTCCGCCCAAGGCGGATTCGCCTCGGGCGGAAAATAAAATTTCAAAAACAAAATTCTAAATTTAAAACTAATTTGAATGTGGTTAAATTTCAGATACAGGAAACTAGGAAGTTATTTTGATAGTTTGGTTTTGGGTTTTAGGTTTTGAATTTTCTATTTTCATTTGGATTTTGTGCTTTGGATTTTCCGTAATAAAACAAAGGAGGACGTTCCACGCGGGATCGCCCCCTTCGTAAATGCAGGGGAATATAGAATATTCCCCAAAGGAGTAGACAAATCTTCCGCAAATTATTACAAAGAACAATTTGGCCCCACTACGCCATATGGGCTTCGAGGGGCAAATGCGGAAGCGAGGAGAGAGAATCCCTCCGATAGTTTGCCTACTCTTTTGGAAAAGCTTCTTGTTAGTTTTCAACAAAGTGATGAGGATGGGCTGCAGGCACAAAAAATTTATAAAAAATATCGGCCTAGCGGATCCTCACCATTTTGCTAAAAGCTACTTCGTTGTCTGCAAGAAGATGCAGGGGATAATAGTTGAACGTACGGGCAATAAATGAATATACATCCCTGGTTCAACTTGTTGATGATAGAACTCGGCCGTTCGCTTGAGTGTCCTCATGCAAATAGCGCGAGTTTGTTCTCTCTCCTCCTACATCTTTCTGCAGGCAAATTTTGAGGTACGAACTTGGTATTATAGCATATAATTATTATTTTGTCAATAGCAGCTGATATTTACTGTTAAAAATTGCTAATTTTAGATAAGACAACTAGTTATGTATTTTTGACATCTAAGGTGCTTAAATAAATTGTGAAAGTTGAATCAATTTGATATAGTATTTATTGAGAATCTGAAATTAAGAGCTGAAAGGTATATTTTTCATTAAGTCATCGGTCTTTTCTTAAAAAGGATTACAACAACTTTGGATTGATCTAGGCTATAGGAAATAACTATGGAAACCACAAAAATTGCATTATTTAAAGGCAAAAAAATTCGAAAAACTATTTATCAAGGCGAATGGTGGTTTTCTGTTGTTGATGTGATAGAGGCGCTTACGGATAGTGATCGCCCAAGTGTTTATTGGACAGCAATGAAAGCGAGAATAAGCAACGAAGACGGACTTCAGTTATCTACAATTTGTAGACAACTGAAGCTGGAGTCATCTGACGGGAAAAAATACGAAACTGATTGCGCTAACACTGAAGATGTTTTTCGCATTATTCAGTCAATTCCTTCGCCTAAAGCTGAACCATTTAAACGTTGGTTGGCAAAAGTCGGTTATGAACGAGTTAAGGAAATAGAAAATCCTGAATTGGCGACCAAGCGGACAAGAATGCTTTATAAACTCAAAGGTTACCCCAATGATTGGATTGAAAAAAGAATGCGCGGAATTGCTATCCGCGAGGAGCTGACAGACGAATGGCAAAAACGGGGCGCGCAGGAACAAAAAGATTTTGAAATTTTAACAGCGGAAATTTCCAAAGCTACTTTTGGCGTTACTCCGAGTGAATATAAAAAGATTAAAGGCTTTAAAAGAGAAAATTTACGCGACCATATGGACGATTTTGAGTTGATTTTTACC
>JBBTXH010000034.1:0-2987 GCA_038062385.1 Patescibacteria group bacterium | reverse complement strand
TGAGGTATGACATTTTAACTTCCCTCAAGTATGACATTATCACTTCCGTGCGACAACTTCGAAGTAACCATTGACAATATCAAAAAACAATGCTAAAATTAAATGTCGTACTGTTCCCTAACAACTAGAGAAAAGGAGGAAACATGACGGGCGTCATAGTATTGCTGACGATGATGAATGTTCTGCTTTTTGGAATTATTCTTACAATAAATGAAGTTTCCCAAGAACTTCGCGCGAGCCGCCAGATGCGCGAGAAGAAACAGTAAAACCACAAACCAAGGCCATCGAAACATCGATGGCCTTTTATAATTTCTTTTTTTACCCTTTCCCCCGTCTCGCCAATCTTACTCATCCTCCTAATCCTCCTCATCATCCCTCATCCTCTCTCATCCGTCCGTCTTGACACGTCCTCAACATCTTGCTAGAATCAAACCATACACTTTAAGAAAGGAGTATTTACCAAATGCCAAAGAAAAAATTTAAAGACCAGACAGGTTCGGCTATGGCAAACCTGATGGAACAAGATACAAAGCTGAAAAATTTGCCAAAAATTGGTGACATCGTGAAAGGCACGGTGCTTAGCGCTTCTCGAAAAGAGGTTCTCCTCGACATCGGCGGCGTCATGACCGGCATCATTAGAACCAAGGAACTTTATAATGATGATGAAGACCTGGCGAATTTGCAACCGGGCGCCGAGGCAGAAGCCACGGTACTTGAACTCGAAGATGAACAAGGCATGATGGGATTGTCATTCCGTTTTGCCGGTCATCAGAAGACTTGGGCGGTTCTGCAGGAATTCAAAGAAAAAGGCATGACCGTGCAAGCGAAAATTATTGACGCGAATAAAGGCGGCTTGCTCATTACTTTGAACACCACGCCGGGATTTTTGCCGGTCTCGCAATTAAGTCCGGAATATTATCCGCGCGTTCAAGGTGGCGACAAAAATAAAATTTTGGAACGCTTAAAAAGTTACGTCGGCCAAAAATTCAACGTAAAAGTTTTGGATATTGATCCGGCTAATGAGAAACTGATCGTGTCCGAGAAAGCGGCCTGGGAAGAAACGCAAAAAGACGTGCTCGGAAAATATAAAGTTGGCGACGTGGTTGATGGCGCCATTACTGCGGTGACTGATTTCGGCGTTTTTGTGGAATTCGGAACTAAGCTTGAAGGATTAATTCATATTTCAGAATTAGCTTGGCAACGCATTGACAATCCGGCCGATCTCTTCAAAGTAAGCGATAAAATCCAAGCGGAAATCATCAAGATTGACGGCTCGAAAATCTTTCTTTCCAGCAAAAAACTGAAAAAAGATCCATGGGCTGACATCAACGACAAATTCAAAGTCAATGATATTGTTGACGGCACGGTTTTGAAACTCACGCCGTTCGGTCTATTTGTCCAGCTGGATGAAAATATTCACGGACTGGCTCATATTTCCGAATTATCAAACAAGAAAATTGATTCCATGGATTCAATCGCCACTCCTGGCAAAGTCATGAAATTCAGGATCGTTTCCATTGAACCGACCGAACATCGTCTGGGATTGAGCATCAAATCGCTTGATGAAAAAATTCCAGAGCCGGTTGAAGTGATTGCGCCTGCTGTTGTGGAAGAATCAAAGGAAGAAACAAAGTAACCATAAAATGAATGTACGGACAGAACAGTGTTCTGTCCGTACATTTATTTTATTCAAAATTAACAAAAACCGATGAGACTTGCCAAGTCAGTCAAACCCTGCTACAATGTCAGCACGATAATTAATAAAGAATGTTTCTGATTTTCGAAAGTTTTCGCAGTTCCGGTTATATTAAACTTCCTACTTCTCCCACCCATAGCCTTGACGACGGGTGGGGCAAGGAATATAAACATGAAAAACTCCAGTCCAAAACCGAACACGACTATCTTCATTGCTCTCAAATAATAATTTGAGGCAACGTTTGTATTTCTTTTGCGAATAAAACTTTCTTCTTTCAGGAACAACGTACGATATGTTGTATCCTATTTTAATTGGCGGGGGCGCGTTGATTTTCGGTTTAATCGCCGGTTACTTTGCCAGAAAAAAAGTGGCGCAAACCGAAGCAGATTCACTCGAAGCGAAAATGCAACACCTGATTGACGACGCCAAAAACAAAGAAAAAGAAATTTTAATCAAAGCCAAAGATCAGGCGCTCAAAATCATTGACGAGGCCAAAGTTGAAGAGACCAGCCGCCGCCATGAATTGCGCGGCCAACAGCAACGCCTCGAAAGCCGTGAAACTCTGTTCGATCAAAAGTTGATGGACCTGGAATCCAAGCAAACAAAGTTGCAGGAAAAAGCCAATAAACTTGAAGAGATCAAAGAACAAATCCAGCAAATCAAAAAAGATCAGCTCGATAAATTGGAAAAAATCGCCGGCTTCGGAAAAGAAGAAGCGAAAAAAATTCTTTTGGAAAACGCTGAACGGGAAATGGCGGAAGTGCTGATGAACCGTTTGAAAAAACTTGATGATGAAAATTCAACGCAACTTGAACAAGCGGCCAAGAAAAGCTTGTCCTTGGTTATCGAACGTTGCTCTGTTTCGCATGCCGTGGAATCAACCACTTCGGTCGTTGATCTGCCGTCAGATGAAATGAAAGGCCGCATTATCGGTCGCGAAGGCAGAAATATTCGAACTATTGAACAATTGACCGGCGTGGAAATTGTCGTGGACGACACTCCGAATGTGATCACCATCTCCGGCTTCAGCCCGATCAGACGGCAAGTCGCGAAAAAAGCGATTCAAAAGTTAATCATTGACGGTCGCATTCATCCGGCGAGAATCGAAGAAGCGATTGAAGAGGCTAAACGCGATTTGGCTCTTGAAATAAAAAAAGCCGGCGAAGAAGCCTGCTATGAAGTGGGCGTGGCCGGGCTTGATCCAAAACTGGTTCAAATCATGGGTCGTTTAAAATACCGCACCAGCTACGGTCAAAATGTTTTACAACACAGCATTGAAGTATCTCATTTG
>JBBTXH010000033.1:0-9382 GCA_038062385.1 Patescibacteria group bacterium | reverse complement strand
ACATGCCGACGCAGACATGTCTCTCGATCCTGCGCTGCCCGAACCACCACTTCATTCAAGGCAAAAACCTGCGTTACCACTTCATCGGTCGCGCTGGTGTCGCTTGTTTGACGTTCCATGAGCACGGTGAGTTCTGTCCCGATTGTCGTCAAATGTTCCTGTCCACCTCGGATTATCAATCTAATATCATCACGTTCCTTGGTCAGTAAAGCTGTTTTTTCCGGCCAACCTTTAATCTTCGCCTTGATGGCCAATTCCTTTTTCGTTCCGTGAACTTTGATTTCGGTCAAATCGTCAACCGCCTTCATAAAAGCGCGGTAAGCCTTAGTCCAGTTTTCTCTTGACCGCTTTTCCCTTTTTTCCAGCTTTTCCAGATTGCGTTTTCGCTTTTCAACCTGTCTCTTCAAATTGTCAATCCGGGTCTTAAAACCCATTTGCGCCCTCCTTTCCTGTTTATTGTTGGCGCAGCACCTTAGATAAACCTACTATGATTAACAAATTCTGTCAATACTTGCCGAAAAATATCTTCAATGCTATACTAAAAAACGTAAATAAGTTGACGCGGGGTAGAGCAGTTTGGCAGCTCGTCGGGCTCATAACCCGAAGGTCGGGGGTTCGAGTCCCCCCCCCGCTACCATCCTTCCCCCGGACTGTGATCCGGTACGGAGGTGAAACCAAAATTTTATTTAACTTTGGCGGCGTAGCTCAGTTGGTTAGAGCGAGGGAATCATAACCCCTAGGTCAGTGGTTCGATCCCACTCGCCGCTACCAAAAAACCGAACAAACTAACACCTCTTTTATGCGTTTTCTAAATAAAACAATTTATTTAGCCGCGAAACAATTGCGACATTGGGGTTATAATTTTAGTGAAAATACTGATACTAGAGTCTTAACAATGAAAAATGAAATACAACGATTGGGCGGGAAAATTGAATTTAAAGTTGAACAATATCCGGACGGATCATGGACCGCTGAATCTATAAACATTGATGGGATTATTAGCGGAGGAGCAAGCACCAGGGAATTATCCTCTACTATGAGAGACGCTGTCTTCACTTTTTTCGGCATTCCCCCGCATTTATGCAATGATTCCATTTTGCGCGCCGACAATGAACCAGTGACACTCAAAAAGCACGTCTATGTCTAGCCACAGTTTTTCTGACATTACCCAATTTCAATGGATTAAAGCGTGTCGAAAATTAGGCTTGCTTATCAATCACGGGTTTGGGAAAGGCAGTCACGTAAGAATTGAACATCCGCAAACCAAAGCAAAATACACCCTTCAATACAGCCTACATAAATTCATCAATATTAAAATATTTAGAAAATTACTGGAGTGGGGCTTTGACGAAGAAACAATTTGGAGCGCCCTTAAGTAAGTTGGCGGCTTCTCAGAAAAATTACTAAAAAAAGCTATGTCCTTTGTCTTTGATTTTATCATTTTTTTTATACTCTTCTTCTCCGCTTACTGGATGTTCGTAATCCTACGTTCATTCCGACATGACGCGGAAATGCAAATAAAAACAAAGTTGGTGCGACTTTGCTTTTTTGTTTTCTTGCTGTTAATTTTTATCATTGTTCAATGGGGCGCTTTTATTGAACCGCAAATAATCACCGTAAAAAACATTGATCTTAATTTAAAATCAACCCCGCGCCGAGAAACAATAAAAATAGCCCTAATCTCCGACATTCACGCCGGCCGATATAAAAAAAACCTATTCGTTAAACGTGCTGTCAGTAAAATATTGAAACAAAACCCCGATCTGTTGCTTATCGCCGGAGACTTCATTTTAGGCAAAGAAGCGAACGCCCAATATTTATACCCCTTGAAAAATCTGGCTGAAAAATTTCCAGTCGTGGTCGTAACCGGCAATCATGAATTCAACATGGGAAAATTAAACGACCAGCGTGCCAAAGATAGAACCGGTTTACTGCGAAAACTGTTGGCGGAATGGAATATCAGCATACTTGATAATGCCACCAAAAAAATCACAACCGATCAAGGAAACTTGAATATAACCGGCCTGCCGGATATTTGGACCGGAAAAGTTGATTTCAATGCCGCGGAAATAAATCTTGATCCGCGCTTACCGAAAATACTTTTGGTTCACAACCCGGATATTATTTTAGAGCAAGAATCTTCAAATTTTGATTTAGTCTTGGCCGGACACACGCATTGCGGACAAATTCGTTTGCCATTCATCGGCAGTGTGCCGCCATTGCCAACCAAACTCGGTCGAGCGTTTGATAAAGGACTATTCCAATTAAAAAACAATCTTCTTTACATCACCTGCGGCCTCGGCGAGACCGGCCCGCGCGCACGGCTATTCAATCCGCCGGAAATCACCATGATCAATCTAGATTTGTAAAACGAAAACCATAAAACATAAAACGTAGGGACAGAACATTGTTCTGTCCCTACGTTTTATGTTTATTTTGTTTTTTCGATCAATTCTAAAAACTTCGCCGCGGTTTTATTCCAATCAAAATCTTTCACCCGTTCTTTTCCGGCCGCGATCAATTGATAACGCAAAATTTTATCTTCCAAGACCGCTTTAAGTCCGCGTCTAATATCATTGACATCATACGGATCAACAAGATAACTCGCGCCTGTGGCAATTTCAACGAGCGATGAATTGTTACTCGTCACTACCGGAGCTCCAAGCGCCATTGCTTCAAGAACCGGAAAACCAAAACCTTCATAGAGAGAAGGAAAAACAAATGCTTGGCAATTTCCGATCAAAATATTACGTTCTCGATTGCTTATTTTTCCAATATATTTGATTCGGGAACTGGTCAAACGATTATTAAACTCATTAAGTTCGCGAAAAACGCCTCCGAACTTCCAACCTTTAATACCGGCAATCACCAGATTAACCCGGCTTTCTTCATTTTCAAAAATATAGTTTGAAAACGCTTTGATCAAATTCAAAATGTTTTTTCGCGGCTCAATCGTTCCGAGAAAAAGCGCGTAATCTGTTTTGATATCGAACTTTCGTAAAACCGCGGAAACTTCTTCCAATGTGTAGGACTCTTTTACCACCACTCCCGGATAAATCACCTGAATTTTTTGTTCTTTAACTTTGAATAATTTGATTAAGTCGCTTTTGGTGCTTTCCGACACCGCGGCGATCAGGCTGGCGCGACGAATGCTCCAGGGCACTAAAATTTTTGTGGCCAACCATTGCTTTTCAGGGAACCACTCTTTGTGATTATAAATCGCCAGATCATGAATAACCAAAATCGATTTTCGCCAATAAAAAAACGGCAAAACATTGGCCGGAAAAATCGCACAATCCAATTTTTCTTTTTTTAATAAACGAGAAAAGCTGAAATGATTACCAATAAACGGAAGCTGTGACACTACGGTCATTTGTTTGACGACTTTGACGCGATCATGCTCGCCTTTCAAACGATGAATTGTTTCCGGACTAAGGTCAGCGCGAACAAACAGAATAAATTCGTGATTGCGTCCGACAGTTAACAGATGTTTCACCAAATGATAAACATAACGTTCCACGCCCGCGCCTTTATTCAGATGAATATCATAAATTTTTCTACAATCAATGCCGATTCTCATATTCCCCACTGATAATTCGAATAAACCCAATCCGCGATCGCTTTCACATCCTGAAAACGATCCTGAATGCTCGGACTGTTCAAAACAACAATTAAAATCTTATGTCCATCGCGGCTGATCATGACACCGAGGCAATATCCTGCTTCTTCGAGATAACCGGTTTTGCCGCCGATGAGTTCATAGCCGTGCTGAGCATCGTTCAGAAAACTGCCAACCAAGACATCGGTATTATTAACTTTGTTTTTCCGTTTGCTGTTTAATATTTTGAAGCTGTAACTCGGTTGGAGAACCGATTCTCTGATTTCATTTTTTTGCATGGCCGCCTGCAACAATCGCGCCACGTCAAGCGCAGTAGATAAATTTTTTTCACTTAATCCGGTTGGATCGCTGAAATCAGTATAATCCATGTCAAGCTCATCAGCTTTTTTATTCATCAGCTGAATAAATTCTTCTCTCGACAAACCAAGATTGCGGATCATGGCCAAAATGGAATTATTGTCTGACGCGACCAAGGCTGATTTCCAGAGATCAATGAACCTGACCTGTTCGCCGCGATAAATATGCGGAAACGCGCCAACTGTTTCATCTCCTGCTGTCATCGTTACTTCAGACGACCAATTTGGTTTTTGATCCAGAATAATGAGCGCGGTCATCAGCTTCGTAATACTGGCGATCGGCTGGCGCAGATTGCTGTCTTTCTGCAACAGCAGTTGGCCGCTATCAAGGTCAATCGCCACAAAGCGCTTGGCGCTGACTTTAACGCCGATATTTTCCGGATTAATTTTAATTGGATCGTTTTTCCTATTATTATTTTGAACGGAGAGAGGAGAGGTTGTAGTATTAAAAAAAGGTTTATCGATTGGATAAACATTGCTTAATGGATTTAGTAAAATAAAAATCAAAATCAAACTCAGCATCGTTCTTGTTTTGACAAAATAAAATTATTTTTTCAACGCTTGCCTGATTTCTGTCAATTTTGTCGCCGTGCTTGTTTCATCTCTTTCCTTCAACATTTCCTTTGTAACCACTGAATCAGGCAGATTTCCGAATTGAACCTGTTTCATTTCTTCCGCCTGCGCTTTTTCAGTTTGCTGCAAACGCTCTTTTGCCGACGCTTGTTTACGCAATTGAAAAAGCTGACGTTCGGCAGGATCGTCAGAATCCTCTTTCAAATGAATTACTTTAACTTGATCAGCTGTCTCATTTGGCGTTTCAGCTGATACTTTCTTGTTCAACTTGCCTTTGTCTGCTGGTGTTTCAAATGACATAACTTTATAAATTATTTTTTGCTCGGCTTAACTTCAGCTTCGCCGCTCTCAATCTTCAAGTTTTTAATTTTTTCTCTGATCTGCTTCGCCTTTTTTTCTTCCGCTTGTCCGGCGTCAACCAAGGCCAAGTATTTGTCTTCTTCGGGAGTTCGATTTTCTTTCTTTCTAAAATCATCAAGATTAAAAACTTGCGCCTCATGGCTTTTCTTTTCCGCTCGTCGAGCATCTAAATTCTTTTTTCTAATTGCCAACAATGCTTTTGCTTCAGGGGAATCATCCTTCTCTAAATCAAGGTGTTGAAGCGGATTTTCTTCTCGTCGAATTTGTTCGAATACCATAAAAATTATAAATTAATTATTTTATTTTGCTCTGCTTTTTCCAAAAACTGTTCTAAGTTTTCCGCCTTGTGCAGCCGCTCGTAGTCCGGCAGTTCATCAACTGAATTTATACCCAAATATTTCAGAAAGTCAACGGTCACTTGGAAATAACTCTGGCCGTTAGTTTCAACAAAATCAATGAGACCGCGAATCAGTAAATTGCGAATAATCATGCCGCAATTAACTCCGCGAATCTGCTCCAGCGCCGGCTTGCTGATCGGTCCGCGGTAAGCGATGACCGTTAGAGTTTCGAGCGAAGCAGGGGTAAGTTCACCGGTCATGTCTTCTTTTAAAAATTTTTTAATAAGCTCAGAAGATTCAGGACCAGTCACCATTTGTATTTCATCTCCTGCTTGAATAATACGCAGTCCGCTCTCGCCGATATTGTATTTTTCTTTTAATTCCGCAATAATTTTCTCCACTTCGCTCGTTTCCACCGCTTCTCCCTCTCGCGCCAAGAACCGCGCCAACTGTTTCGCGCTGGTCGGTTTATTGGAGACAAATAAAATGCTTTCTATTTTTGTTTTGAGCATAATTCTCTTTATTTAAACTTTCTCAATAATAATATCATTAAACGCATCAACTTGTTTCGCGCGCAGATGCGCTTGTTTGATAAGCTCGAGCAAGGCCAAAAAATTAACAATCACTTCAGTGCGATTCTTTGATGATTCAATCAAACCGCGAAAACCGAACTTGCCTTGTTTTTTCAAAAACTCTTTGATTTCCATTATTTTCTTTTGCAAACTGACCGTCTTTTCAATCATTTGCTGCGGCATTTTTACCAGCGGATCAAGCCGGCGCAAAACAACGATGAAAGCGTTTTTCAAATTATCCGCAGTAATGTTTTTGGCCGGAGAAAATTCAACTGCAATCTGTTGCATGGCTTTTTCACGCGAAAAAGTGAATCGACGCTCCTTGATCATGGACGCAATTTTTTTTGACGCTTCCACGAACTCTTTATAAAGCTTCAACTGCTTTTCCAAATCATCAACTTCTTCCTCTTGTTCCAAATACGGCAACAACGCTTTTGATTTCAAATATAAAAGGCGCGCGGCCAACACCAAAAAATCCGATAACTCTTCAGGATCCTGATCTTGGATCTTTTCCAGTTCCTGAAGATACTCGTCAGTTACGTTGGCAATAGAAATCTCCGTTATGGCCATCTTCTGTTCTTCGATCAACCGCAACAACAAATCCAACGGGCCGTTAAATTTTTCTGAAGATACTTGATACATACGGCTACAAATTACAAATCACTACAAATTTACAAATAGACTTAGAAATCAAAAAAAATCTTCCGTCATGGGCAGTCTAAACCAATTTGTAAATTTGTAGTGATTTGTAATTTGTAGCAACATGTAATTTGTAGCCCTTATTTCCACGGCAAACAGACCTTCGTTTCCCCCAATGTCCCTCGTCAGCCTCTAATTAATCAGTAGATCAGTAGGAATCAGCCTGCCCTGTACTTAATATGAAATAATTATAGTACAGGGTAAATCAAGTATTATACCCTGCTCGCGGAATTTTCAATTTCTCAATCAACTTAATTCGCTAATCGCTATCTTAACGGCAACCTCAACTGCTCGCCCAGCAACTTTCTCCCAGTTTTCACGCCTTTGCCCGTCAACCTGATTTCCCTGATAAACCATTTGTGCGGCGTTCTGACTCCATAACCGACCAGTAACTCCTTATCAATCAAGCTTTCAATGCTTCGGGTAATTATTTTTGTCCTCAATTCCTTTTTCGGCGCTTTATTTCCGCTGTAAAATTTAACCAAATCCGCGCGTTCGGCGCGCAGACCCGGACGATTGTAACATTCGCGAAGAATAAATTTTTGGAGGAATGATAACCGCATACCTCATATATTAACTCTTTTTTCGATATATCCAACTACCTCCAATCTCATTTTTTTCAAAATCTTTCTGCCAATGTTTCGTGGCGATACCTATTAATCCGTATAAATATCCTCCAGCGCGCAAAACTCTTTTTATTTCTTCAAATATTTGTTTTTGCTTTCTCATGCTGACATAATTATCAGCCAACACCATGTTAAAAACCAACAAATCAACGCTCTCGTCAGGCAAAGGAATATCAGCCGCGTCCGCAGAGATATTTTTTCCGTTTTTTGGATTCTGATTTAAATATTCAATGTTCCTTGGATCAAGATCAATATTTATTCGATTGGCCGATTCCAATTGATTGATTTCAACAAGCATTTTCACAAACGCTGAACCGCGACCGCAACCAAGATCCAAAACTTGAACATTCGCTCCTAAACCTCTCACAAATTCAACAAACTTTCGCTGTTCATCGGTTAATTCTTTTTCTAAACGAAAAAACCAATCTGTTCGCGGATCTCTTTCCCTGCCGGAATCAAGATTTGTTTCGCCTTCAAAATTTGCTGGCGAATTTTGTATCGGATTATTCGCGCGCGCCCCCAAATAACGGCGAGTATCCTCTGCGTCGTCTCGATCAAAATCCCAACATTTATCATAAAAATCATCTAATTTTTTCTTTTCACTCGTTCCTTGTCCGACTCGCCCTGCTTGCGTCCATGATCGGATCAACTTGTTTAAGCATTCTTTCTTTTCCTGAAAAAGCATTTCCGCAGGATCAAGCCCTCCTTCATTTTCTTCCAAAAACATTTTTAACATGTGCTCGTTCCAAATATCCTTCGTATAACCAAAATCCATGTCCTTTTCTCGTCTAATTTGTTGCAACCTTTCACGATATTTCAACCGATTATCATAGCCAATGCCCGAAATATCAAAATCTAAAATATTTTCCGCTGTTAATTTGGAAAAATCAGGTTCTGTCTGGGGCTGTTCTATCTTGATTTGCTTCATGTTTCAAACGTTGATTAACGCTGTCAATCTTGAAATTTAATTATTTTTGCTAAGCGGCTCATCAATTCTGACGCAATCGCGCGGAAAAAGCGTGGATTGCTTAACATTATCAAGGTCGAGAAGCAGTCACACGTTCAAATCCCAACGGTTAAATAACTTTTATATGTGCTTCACTCATCTGCTTGTCTGATATTTCACTCGGCGCGCCCATCAACAAATCTTTTGCATCCCCCGTCTTAGGAAAAGCAATCACTTCTCTAATGTTTTTCTCACCCATAAGAATCGAAATTAAACGATCGAGCCCGAGAGCCAAACCTCCATGTGGCGGAGGAGAAAAAGTAAATGCCTCGAGGAGATGTCCAAAACGAAGCTTAATCTCATCCTCTTTTAATCCCAATATCTCAAAAACCTTTTGCTGAAGATCTCTTTTGTAAATTCTCAAACTACCACCACCAATTTCAAATCCATTCAACACCAAGTCAAACGCATCTGCTTTCACTTCTAATGCTTTTTCTTCCATTTTCTCAATATCTTCAGCTTTCGGCATAGTGAAAGGGTGATGAACGGAAACTAGTTTGCCTTCAGTTTCGCTATATTCAAACAGAGGAAAATCAACAACCCAACCGAAAGCCAATAATTTTGAATCTTCTTTTTGCCGCAAATCAGGTTTGTCGCTGTGATATTTTTCTTGCGCTTCTAGATAGGTCATCCGAGGAAAAGGAATTTGTTGAATTTTGTAATCAGGGAAAAGTTCAGTTACGAGATCAATCATCGCCTTTTCAATAAGCTGTAGAATGTCTTCTCGTTCAACAAAAGACATTTCTAAATCAAACTGTGTAAATTCCGGCTGTCGGTCTCCGCGATTATCCTCATCACGAAAACATCTGACTATTTGAAAGTATCTCTCAATTCCACCAACCATTAACAATTGTTTAAATTGTTGTGGCGATTGAGGTAGAACATAGAAATTACCTTTATGCATTCGAGAAGGGACAATAAATTCTCTCGCGCCCTCGGGCGTTCCCTTTGTTAAATACGGAGTTTCTATTTCCCAAAAATCCAATTTCGAAAAATAATTTCTTAAGAACAAATTAATCTTGTGCCTTGCCTCCAAATTATGTCTCATTCGTTCGGTACGCAAGTCCAAGTACCGATATTTTAATCTCAACGATTCATTCAATCCCGCAGAACTTTGTTCAACCTCAAAAGGCAATGCTTCACATTTAGAAATGATTGCCATCTCTTTAATCAATATTTCAAAATCATCAACAGGAGAATCAAAGTATTTCTGATTATCACCACTCTTCTAGA
>JBBTXH010000032.1:0-1681 GCA_038062385.1 Patescibacteria group bacterium | reverse complement strand
CAGGATTCTCTCTGTCTAAGCATAGTCCATCATATTTGTGTTTCATCCTGCCCTCCTTGTTTTGGTTTGACGCTTATTTTTTTCCGTTGTAAATGAACCCAAAGATTGCGCCGCACGCGCCACCGAAAATGTGGGCGAATTGAGAGATGCTGTCCGGTTTTAACGCGTTCACAATTTCCTGACCGATATAAAGACCGGCGATGAGCAGGAAAGTCAGTGGCACTTCTTTGGCTTTTACATTGGCGAACGAAGACAGCATGATGAACAGAAAAACGATTCCAGATGCGCCGCAGAGAGCGGTTGAGAAAAACAGAGCATTCAAAATTCCTGTTAGAATAGTAGTTAGAAGAATGATGAGCAAGAGTTTTTTGAAGCCATATTTTTCTTCAAGCAGTGGACCAAGCAGTAGAAGGAACGGCACGTTGGACAGGAAATGCGACCAACCATTGTGCGTTATCGGATGGGTGATTAGTCCGAGATAGAAAAATGGATTAATAAAATTAAGACTGCACGACGCTGAAAGCAAGGTAACCACCGCATTACCGAAAATCGTTTCAACGAGCATGACAACCAGACTGGCGAAAACAATAATCAAAGTAACCGGCGCATTGAAAGACAGTTTCCAGTTCGTCCATGGGATGTTCATTTTGTCTCCTTTCTTGTTTGGTATCGTCAGTAACTGGGAACTAGTAACTGGGGTAATTTGGATTGATAATCGGGGTAATGAAGATTGTTAAAGTGCGATTAAGCCAGTTTATGATAGAATAATAGATTTGTCAATGTTTGGCATTTTTACTAAAATTTGCTATACTGGATATAGTTAAATGTTACCATGATTATGGATTTTTATAATATCACTTTGCCGCTTATAGTGGGCTCTGCAGCCATTGACTCCATCAATCCATGCGCGTTCGCGGTTTTAATTTTTTTGATTTTATATTTGGTTACCGTAAAGAACAGGCGGCATATGCTACTTGTCGGATTGACGTATATTGGAATAATTTTTACTGTTTATTTTCTTTCCGGCATCGGACTTTTAAGCCTCATTCAAAGCATTCACATCACTAGATTGTTTTACAATTTGACGGCCGTGCTGGCGATTGGACTTGGTTTGTTGAATTTGAAAGAGGTCATCTGGGAAGGCAAGGGTATCACGCTCGCCATTCCCGAATCAAAAAAAGCTTTAATTCAAAAATATATTCGCAAGGCGACTTTTCCGGCCGCCATGATTTTGGGTTTGCTGGTTGCTTTGTTTGAATTGCCCTGCACCGGTGGAGTTTATTTGGCGATTCTGGCATTACTCGCGGAACAGAATACTTGGTGGCAGGCAGTGGTTTATTTATTGATTTATAATTTAATATTCGTTTTGCCGCTACTCGCTATTTTATTCGCGGTTTATTTCGGCTTATCTCCCGAGAAAGTTGAATTGTGGCGCCGCGAGCAAAAGCGTTGGATGCGTTTGGCGATTGGGACGGTGCTCATTGCTCTAGGCGTGGTGATGTTGTTAGTTTAATGACGGCTACAAATCACAAATCACTTCAAATATACAAATCGGTCTAGACTGTTCTTTTGTTCATACGTTCATTAGTTTTCAGTCTATTTGTAACATACGTAGTGATTTGTAATTTGTAGCAAACATATGAAAGAAAAATTAATCGGCAAGGTCGGTCACTATTTCGAC
>JBBTXH010000031.1:0-3144 GCA_038062385.1 Patescibacteria group bacterium | reverse complement strand
CAGCAAGGCCGGAGTTAACGCCAATATCAGAATTGTGGTTTCCAGTGAGAATCAAGCGCGGCTCGACGTTTATCTGAATAATTTGGTTAATGCTTTCAGCCAATATAATATTTATCAATACGGCAATTCTTTTGAACCCACTGATCGACCGATCAATCGCTTGGCCAAGGATTTTATTTATCGATTGTATGACGAGGGCAGAAGCGTTGTTTTAAATACCGAAGCTCTGGCTTCTATTTATCATTGGCCGATTTCCGGAGTAAATGACGCGCCAAACATTTATTGGCTTGAAGCCAGAAAAGCGCCGGCGCCTGGTAATACGCCAAAGGAAGGGATATTGCTTGGTTATAATATTTACCGTGGTAAGAAGACAGATATTCGGATCAAGCGAGAGGATCGGCGCAGACATTTATATACCATAGGTATGACCGGTGTTGGTAAATCATGGCTTATAGAGGGAATGTGCATGCAGGATATTGCCAATGGCGATGGCTGTTGTTACATTGATCCGCATGGTGATGCGATCGAACACATATTGCGGAGGGTGCCGAAAGAAAGAGCTGAGGATGTGGTGCTACTTGATCCGGGCGACGTGACACGGCCTTTTGGTTTGAATTTGCTTGAATTCAACACGCAAGAACAGAAGACTTTTGCGATCAATGAGATCATGGCTATCTTTGATAAGCTCTATGACCTAAAAGCCACGGGCGGTCCGATGTTTGAGCAATATTTTAAAAACGCCGCGGCTTTGATCATGGGTGATCCTGAATCAGGTTCTACTTTGCTGGAAATTTCCAGAGTGTTGGCTGACGATGAATTCAGAAAATATAAATTGTCAAAGTGCGCTGATCAACTGGTTAAAGATTTTTGGGAAAAAGAAGCGCAAAAAGCCGGTGGCGAAGCATCGCTCGCCAATATGGTGCCGTACATCACCAGCAAAATGTCTCCGTTTATCAGCAATGATTTTGTGCGGCCGATTATTTCTCAACAAAAGAGCACGATTGATTTTAATGATATAATGAATTCTAAAAAAATACTTTTGGTTAAACTGGCTAAAGGTAAAATTGGCCAGATCAATTCCGACTTGCTGGGCATGATCGTAATCGGCAAACTTTTGATGTCAGCTTTGGCGCGTGGAGATATGGCGGAAGAGGATCGAAAAGATTTTTATTTATATGTGGATGAATTTCAAAATTATTTGACTGACAGTATGGAAATTATTTTGTCAGAAGCCAGGAAATATCGTTTATGTTTGGGCATTGCTCATCAGTATATCGGTCAATTGGTAAAGAACGGCAATACCAAGTTTAAGGACGCGATTTTCGGCAACGTGGGTACAAAGTGTTCATTTAGAATTGGCGTTGATGATGCAGAATCTCTCACCAAGGAATTCGCCGGTGTGTTTAATGAAAGCGATTTTCTAAATTTACCAGCCTACAATTGTTACGTGAAACTTTTGATTGATAATGCCAATCCTCCGGGGTTTAATATGGCTACAAACAGACCTGATGATATTCCGGGAGTATCAAAGGAAAACAAAGAGCTGGCGGAAGCGATCAAGAGTTTGTCATCACTCAAATACGGCAAAGATCCGGGGATTGTTGAAATGGAAATAAAAGAAAGGCAGGCGAAGACGTTTGGTTAGACATTTAAGCAACAAAGCAAAGAAGCACTAAAGCAAAGAAGCATAAAAATAAAAACAAAATGTTTGGATTTTTTAGAAGAAAAAATAAAGACAATTCGGTTTTAAAAGCAGAAGAGAAAAAACCAAGAATAAAAAATAGCGCTAACGGTAAAATGACCAGCGAGCAAATTTTAGCGACTTTAAATAAATTGCAAAAAGATTTGGATCGTTTGAAACTGGCGGTTGGCGGATCAATCAGCGAAACAGAAAACACTGAAACAACAGTAGAAAGCATTTTAGCCGAAGTGCGGGAAAAGGCGGGCGCGGTGCAAAGAAGTGAAACCGAAAAAATGATTGAAGGTGTTTTTGATGGTCAATCAATGGTGGGAGCGGATGGCGAGTTTTATGATGTGCCGGCGAATTACGCGTCAAAATCAAAATTGGTGGAAGGCGATATTATGAAATTGACGATTAATAATCTTGGCGCTTTTGTTTACAAGCAAATAAAACCAATTGAACGAACACGCAAGATTGGCGTGCTGGATCAAGATCAGCAAAATTTGCAATTCTACGCAGTGGCTGAAGGAAAAAAATGGAAACTGCTTACCGCCAGTGTGACTTATTTCAAGGGCGAAGTGGGCGATGAAGTTATCTTCCTTTTACCGGCAGAAAGCGGCAGTCACTCGGCGGCCGTGGAGAATATTATTAAATCATATTGAAAAGCGAGTCGAAATATTGATATAAATTATTCTAATTCACCTAATTGCTCTAATTATTCTAAATAACGATAAATCTCAAAAATCCCAAAAGACAATTTATAATTTTAGAATTTGGGTATTGTAGATTATTTAGAACAATTAGAATAATTAGAACAATTAGAATAATTTTTTTGTTCTAAGCCGATAGCGATTTTTGAGTTTGCTAGAAACAATAAGATTTGCTAAGATAGCTTCGAATTTACGTTCTAACTATGTCCATCGCTTTATACCGAAAATATCGGCCGAAAAATTTTTCAGAAATAAGCGGCCAAAATCATATCAAGGTTACTCTGCTGAATGAAATCAGCACTGATCGTTTAGTGCACGCTTATCTTTTTTGCGGTCCGCGCGGCACGGGCAAGACCACGATCGCCAGATTATTAGCCAAAGCCGCGAATTGTTTGACGATAGAGTCGAGCGGCGAGCCCTGCAATCATTGTTCAAATTGTGAAGATATCTTGGCCGGTCGATCCATGGACATGATTGAAATTGACGCGGCCTCGCATACCGGCGTGGACAATGTGCGCGAGAATATTATTCAGAACGCTCGCTTTACTCCGGGAAAAAGCAAATACAAAGTTTTCATCATTGACGAAGTGCACATGCTTTCCACGCAGGCGTTCAACGCGCTGCTTAAAACATTGGAAGAAGCGCCGGTTCAAACTGTTTTTATACTGCTGACGCCGGCCAAAACGAATCTCTTAGAAACCATTCAATCCCGGATTTTTGAAATAAGGTTTTCTCCCTGCCTCGCCGGCAGGC
>JBBTXH010000030.1:515-1184 GCA_038062385.1 Patescibacteria group bacterium | reverse complement strand
AAAACTATGACAGGCACAAGCCAAGATTTATTTTATTTGGTGGGCGCAATCAGTATTTTGTGGGTGACCGTTTTTTTGTGCGTTGCTTTGTATTACGCGATTAGATTATTGAAACAAACGAACGAAATCGTTGCTTTCTGGCGCGAACGAATAGAGCGGGCGACGAATCTGGTTGGCGTTTTAAAAAATAAAATTTTCGTTCAAGGCGCGAAAAGTTTATTCGGATTGGTGAGCGGGCTTTGGGAAGCGAAAAAAAACAAAAACAAAAAATAACCATAGAGTATGTCTGATATTGTCATTGACCCATCTTTTGATATCGCATTTTTAAGTGACCCTTTTATTCAAGCGGGGCTCATTTTGATAGCGCTAATAGGACTGGCAATTACGTCAGTTTATCTGTTGCGCTATTTTATTTTAGGCAGAAGCAAGGTTTCAAAATCATTTACGCGCAAGGTTTTTATGGTTTCGGTTCCGAAGGAAACCAAGCAGAGACAAGATGGTCAACCCATTACCTTGCAACAGATACAAGAAAAAATCGGGGTGGCTGAATCATTTTTTTCCATTTTAGCCGGATTGCCGACTGAAAAAGGGCTGAAGTCATGGCTATTCGGACACAATGATGTTTTTTCCTTTGAAATTGTCGTGCGTGACGGAAAAACATATTTTTTT
>JBBTXH010000030.1:0-505 GCA_038062385.1 Patescibacteria group bacterium | reverse complement strand
TTTTGTATTTTTTTTATTGCTCTGCCAGCTCACTTCGTTGATTATATTCAAGAGCAAATTCACGCGCAATTTCCGCAGGCCGTGATCGAGGAAGTGCCTGATTATAATATTTTTTCCGCTAAAGGATTTGTCAAGGGGAAAATGCTCAAATACAAGCGACCTGATTTTCTGCCCATTAAAACTTACAAAAAGATGGAGGCAGATCCATTGAATTCTTTGACCAATGCTTTGAGCAAGATTGATGAGAAGGATGGGGCGGCGATTCAGTTGGTAATAAGATCCGCGCCACCGTCATGGAGAAAACTAGGAGCGAAAGTTGCTTCAAAAATGCAGCAAGGGAAAAAGTTCGAGGACGCGTTGAAGGACGCTAAAGGCGGTTTTGGCGCATTTTTTTCCAAGGCATTCAAATCAAAACCAAAAGAAGGCCAGATGGGTCAGGAGCAATATAAATTGTCGCCGATGGAAGAAGAGATGGTCAAGGGTATTGAAGAAAAAGCCAGCAAGG
>JBBTXH010000029.1:0-9582 GCA_038062385.1 Patescibacteria group bacterium | reverse complement strand
AGAATCGCGATTAACTAATTTGGCGAGATAAATATTGAACCTATAGAATAAACTATATACAACGCTGTTAATTCTTACATTTAATATATTATGTTAGTTTTCGCGGGCATTGTCCCCCATCCACCAATACTTATACCCACTGTTGGAAAAGAGAATATTAAGAAGTTGAAAAAAACTTTGACAGCTTTTGATATTTTTGAGGAAGAGCTCGTTAAAGCAAACCCGGATACGATTATTATAATTTCTCCTCATGGCGACATCAATTTCGACGCATTTTCCATAAACACTCATCAGGAATACAATGCTAATTTTAAAGCGTTTGGAGATTTTACCACGAAATTCAATTTTAAGCCTGATTTGCAGTTTATCAATGAGCTCAAAGGCAAAAACGAAACCAAACTGCCGATTCAGCTTTTTTCCGACAAAAATCTTGATCATGGCGCGTCTATTCCTTTGTTTTATCTTTTCCGTAAACAAAACAAGGCAAAGATCGTTCCGATAATTTATTCAATGATGAGCTATCACAAGCACGTTGAATTCGGCGAGTTGATCAGGGAAACAATTTGTTCGCTTGATAAACGTTATGCGGTGATCGCTTCCGGCGATTTATCCCATCGTTTATCAATGCAAGCGCCAGCGGGATTCTCTCCATCAGCCAAGGAGTTTGATAAAAAGTTGATTCAACTGCTGAAAAAAAAGAATCTTGAAGCAATATTAAACCTTGATCAAAAACAAATAGAAGACGCGGCTGAATGCGGTTTGCGCTCAATTTTAATTTTGCTTGGCGTAATCCACCAAATGAATTATGAGTTTGAGGTTTTGAGTTACGAGTCGCCGTTTGGGGTTGGTTATTTGGTTGGCGAAGTTAAATTCGCTTGAAGATAACGTTTGAATAACGGCGTTGAAACGTCGTTTTTTAGTTTGAATCGTTAAAATTTACGGCGTTCTTGTATTTATATTTTATAGTTTCAAGGACTTCTTCAAAAATTAATCATAGTCCGTCAGATAATCATATAAATCACAGTTCAAGATAAATGATTGCAAAGATTCCGGATCATTATTTATAGATTCTTAAATTTACTCTTAATGGTTTTGTCCGGAATGACGGCTGGGGCGGATTATCTGGACTGTGCTTGCCCCGAATCCGTCGCGTAGCGTCTGGTGCGGGGCTTGCCCTGAACCGTCGCGAGAATATGCGGCTGATTCACGGACTCGCTCGGTATTATAAAGGTTAAACGATATTAAGGATTTCTATTGAGAGTTCCGATAGCCAGTTGGCTTTAAATTATAAAGAAGCGTGTTATACTGTAATAATAGACTATATGAACAATATCGCTCGCATTATCCCTTGCAAAAAATTACCGCGGACAATGGGATATTTTGATTATTTAATTCCAACTCGCTTGATAGATAAAATCAAGTCAGGTGATTTCGTTTACATTCCTTTTAAAAATCAGATTTTAAGCGGACTGGTCTCGTCGTTCACGGATAAATCAGAGTTCAGCGCGATAAAAGAGGTCAGTGACCTGCATAATACGTTGTCGCCGTTTCTTCCCTATCAGCTGGATCTTCTGAATTGGTTTTCAGAGTACTATCATTATTCGCTCGGATCAACCTTGAAGTTGTTTCTCATGGAACTGCCGAAGAAAACAGCGAAACTGGATGAGCCGGTGTCAGTTTCGAGTCCAGCGGCAATTGTTAGCAACAAGAATGTTGAGAAAATCGCTGAACAAATAATGTGTTCAAACAAAGATAAAAAATTTCTGCTTTTCCCGTTAAAGCAAGCGTTTAAGTCGTTTTTCTTTGCAAAACTGGCTGACCTTTGCAGTCAAGACAAAAAACAAATTCTGATAATTTTTCCTCAAGTTCACAAAGCGCAGGAATTTTTTAAAACTTTGCCTTTGCCGTTGCAAACCCAAGCATGTCTTTTTACTTCAACTTTGCGGACATCAAAAAATCGTTATTTTGAAACCTGGCGGAAAATTCGCGAGAATAAAATTAACATAATTATCGGTACGAGGATGGCGATTTTTGCGCCGATGAGCAAACCGGGTTTGATAATTATTGACGATGCGCATTCTGATGATCTAAGGCAGTGGGATCAGAACCCGCGTTATGACACGATTTGCGTTAGCCGCAAGATTCAGGAATTGACCGGTTGTAAATTGATTTTGAGCAGTATTGCTCCTCGGCCTGAAGATGCCTTCCTCGCGAAAAAAGAAAATTATCATCTGATTTCTCTAGGAAGTTCGAGCAAACAGAATTTTAAAATAGTTGATTTGAATGATGAGCGGAAAAAAGGATTTACTTATCTAAGTGAGGAATTGATTTCCAGTATAAAACAAACACTTGAACGTAAAAAAAAGGTTTTGTTAATCGTGAATAAAAAGGGCGACTTTGGTTATCTCGCGTGCAATGATTGTCATTATGAAGCCACCTGCGACAATTGCCATCTGCCCTTATCAGTGGCTGATAAAAATCTTGTTTGTTATCGATGCGGATTAAAATTACCAATGCTCCTCTCGTGTCCTGATTGCCATGGGCAGACTCTGAAAAAATTTGGCATTGGGATCAATCAAATTAAAAATGAATTAAACAAAATTATTGATCAAAAGATTTCCATCCTTGATGAGAACTCGGATTTAACCGCGCCAATACTTCTTTCCACCGGCCAAAACATTGACCGTCATATTTTCGATCAAGTCGGTCTACTCGGATTTGTTTACGTTGATAGTCTAGCCTACTTGTCAGATTTTAATTCCAGTTTTCGCTTATATAGTTTTTTGACAGAACTGATGAATCTTTTCAGTTCAAACAATCAGGCTGAACGCAGTGTCATCGTGCAAACATGTTTCCCGCAAAACATCGCTTTCAGTAGTTTGAATGAAGGTTATGATAAGTTTTATCAGCAAGAACTCGCTGAACGCAAAGCATTCGGTTATCCGCCTCTTTCGGTTTTAATTAAATTGTTTTTCGAACATCATGATCTCAAGGTTTGTCGAGATGAAGCGTTGAATTTACATGATAAACTATGCGCTCTGCTTGGCCGGCGAACTGATATTACGGTGACTGATCCATACCCGTGTCACACCCGTAAGGTCAGAAACAGATTCCGTTATCAGCTGGTATTGTTTTTGAGAGATTGTTCAATTGAAAAAGAAAACGATCTTTTGACGAAAGTGCCTGAATATTGGACAATTGACAAGAACCCGCATAGTTTGCTATAGTTTTTTCACCAAGAAGTTAAAACATATGAAGGAGATACTTATAAATCCGGATAAGCGATTGCGAAAGAAATCACGACCAATTACTGTTCAGGATTTAAAACACGGAAAACATGATGAGCTGATCAAAGAGATGAAAGAGATTATGTTGGCCAAAGACGGTATCGGACTGGCCGCGCCGCAAATCAATGAGCATGTTCGCTTGATAATCGTCAATACTAAGGACGGCATTGTTGTTTTTTGCAATCCGGAGATCACTTCACAATCATGGAAAAAAGAAGTTGACGAAGAAGGTTGTCTTAGCGTGCCGAACGTAACCGGACTCGTCAAACGCAATTATCAAATAACAGTGTCGGCAAAAAAACCAAGCGGTGAACCTTTTGAAACAACGGCCAAAGGACTTTTTAGCCGCGTGATCCAACACGAAATTGATCACCTTGATGGAATTTTATTTATTGACAAAGCGAAAAAAATATTTAAAAAAAACCATGAACGAGAAGACGAAAAACATTAAAATCGTGTTCATGGGTTCGGCTGATTTTTCCGTGCCCATTCTTCTTGAATTGGCTGAAAAGTTTACTGTGCAAGCAGTGGTAACTGAAATTGACAAACCGGCCGGTCGAGGCAGTGAGATGGAATCTCCGCCAACAAAAAAATTAGCGCTAGAACTTGGACTTCCCTGCCATCAACCGACCACGATTGTGAAAAATCAGGAATTTAATCAACTGATCGCGAGTTACAATCCGGATGTGATCATCGTAGCGGCCTATGGAAAAATTTTACCGCCGGAAATTTTGAATCTGCCGAAAAACGGATGCTTGAATGTGCATCCTTCTCTTTTGCCGAAATATCGCGGCGCCTCGCCGATTCAGACAGCTCTGTTAAATGGAGAAAAGAAGAGCGGTGTCAGTATAATTCTCATGGATCAACGCATGGACACCGGTGATATTATCACTCAAGAAGAGATGAACATTGAACCTGAAGATGATTATGTTTCATTGTCAAAAAAAATGTCGGTGATGAGCGCACAGATTCTAGCAGATATTTTAGAAAAATATATAAACAATGAGGTGAAGCTGAAGATTCAGCACGATTCGCAGGCCATTTACACAAAAAAAATAAGCAAATACGACGGCCGTATTGATTGGCAGAAAAAGTCGGTTGATGTTTACAATCAAATTCGCGCCTATGCTGATTGGCCGGGCAGTTATACTTTTTTCGACAAAAAAAAGCTGGACATCATCAAAGCGCGTCCAGTGGAACTTGATCAAGGTGAAAATTTTCAAATAGGACAAGTGGTGAGCGACGGTCAGCTGATTTGCGTTAGGTGTTCAGAAGGATTTCTGGAATTACAATCAATTAAATTGGAAGGGAAAAAAGAAACATTAATAAAAGATTTTATCAATGGTTATCAGAAATTTGTTGGGACTCTTCTTGGTTGATTATTCTGATAAAAACCAACACTAACAGCAAGTAGCCGATGCCGAGAGGATGATTCAGATATGGAGAAAAACCGTGCGTTATAATTAAGGCGAATAAACCGAGTAAAAAACCAATCGTCAGGGCGCGTTCATCGTGTTCTGTATTTTTTTTAAAAAATTGCCAGTAGGTTTTGATTATTGACCAGATGAATGAAAGATAAACAATTAAGCCGAGCAATCCGATTTTCAGAATTATATCAAGATAGCCCCATTCAAAGGCATAAGTGGTGTACCAACCTTGCGGATTTGTTTCAGTTAGAATCCTCGGATCAGTGCTTTGATAAGTGACGGTTGTCCCCCAGCCTGAACCGAGAATCGGATGTTTAATGATTTCGTTGGTTAAATTCGGCAGCTGGCTCCAGCGGCTGGAAATTCCCGCGCCGACCGGCGACAAACGATCTTCCAGCAGAGAGTTTGGATCAAATTGCCCGGAAGTTTTTGGCCAAGGAAAATAAATAATAGCGCTGAAAATAACTATGGCGCTGACGGCAATGATTAGCGAACCGGAAAATAAAACTAGAAGCTTCCGGCGGTTTTGTTTGATAAATAAGAGAAAAAATAAAAGCAAAGTCAGGGCAAGCGCCAGCCAAAAACTGCGGGACAGACTGATTACAATAACCAAAAAGAACGTTGCCAGCAGTGGAACGGTTCGGTTTGAAAACAAGTTATTCATCTTCAATTCATTATCAAAGAAAAGAAAACTTAAAAAAACCGTAAGACCGATTAAAATAAAAACATGGCCTTGCGAAAAAATACGATAAAAATTTTCGTTGATTATCGCGAATTCTCCCCAGAGCGTATCTCTCCCCCATTTATAAAAATCCACTGAAAAAGAAAATTGGTGCGAAAGGACGTAAAGAAATAACAATGTTTTTAGCGCCAAGACCGTTAATCCCGCGGAGAAGATTTGTAGAATGTCAGCTAGGTTTTCTTTTTTGAAAATCGTCAGCATTGGCAATAAATAAAGAAAATATATCCAGGCATTGAAATCCAGAAAAACTGAAGCTAACGAATTTCCGCGCCAAAGCGCGAAGATTATTCCCCATAGACAAATGATTGCCAACGCCAAAAGCCATGGATACTCTTTCAAAGAACGCCAGAGTTGCGCAAACTGACGATGTCTGATTGCATAGACTAGCCAAACCAACATGATGATCGCAAAAATTCCAATTCTGATTGACAATTCAAAATTACCCAACTTAATTTCAAACAAATGCCCTTGCGAGCCGATAAATAATTCAGCCAGGGCGATATATAATCCGTATTTAATGTTTTTTATTGTTACTGCTAAAGTTAAAAGCGAGATTATAATAAAAAATATCCAACTCAAGTCAAAATTGAATTTCATCCAGTAAACAAAAAAAGATGCCAGTTCAGCCAGTAAAATAAAAATTAAAGTTGTTCGGTACGTTTGACCGAAAAAGGTTACATCTTTCATTCTTATTTTTTAATATTTATAAAGTTGATAAAAATGATTCATTGGGTTATCGCAAATAAAGTATTGCCGGTTAAGCAGCTGTTTCAGATTGTCGGAAAGACCAATGTGTTTATCAATGAATTGTTTTATGGTTATGTCAATAATTATATCACCCAGTTTCAACCAATAATGTTGCACGGGGAAATCAGCGAAACATCCTTCAGACAATTCTGTGCGATTGTTTGTCGGTTTTAAAACCGTTGAATTCAAATAATCCGCTAACGCATCATGATGATGTTCGGCCAGGCCGCTCACATAAAAAACATCTATTGGCTCTCCGTTAATAATGGTTCGTTGTTTGTTGTCAAACATGTATTCATCGATCGCTTCTTTCAGGTCATCAAAGAAAGCATAGTTGTTAATCACATCAACAAGTGGCTCGCATTGAATTTGATTGTTTAGAATTTGCAGCATGCTTTTTAACGTTTATTCCTTAAATTTGTTGATGGTTTCCTTAAGCAGCTCCTTGGCGGATTGATCTTTTAACTGCGCCAGTGTTTTGATCGCTTCTCTTAGATAAAAATCTCGCAAACTGTTTCCTTGCAAGTCATGGCAAGGCTGTTCAATATGGCCAATCAAAAACATTGCTTGTTCGATGTCAGTTGCTTTGTCCGGCACTTTAGGTTTCTCCATATAATTTATATTTTAGACTGGGTTCTTGGTTTGATTTTCAATAACTGCGTTAAGATCGTTAATAGCCAACTTATTGGTTGCAAAACAAATAATATTCCATAAGCTAACTCGGAATGATGTTTTTTGAAGTATGTTAACAATCCTTTATTAAATCTTTTTTGTTTGCTTAATCCATGTGTTTGCGCAAAGCTTTTCCCTTCGAAATGGATAACTTCAGTAATCGGAAGATAAATTATTTCGTGCCCAAGATCGTGAACAGTACGGCAAAGTTCCAAGTCTTCCCACCACAACCAATAATCCTCATTCCAACCGTGAATTTTGTCCATAATTTCCTTTCGCGTGAAAATAAACGCGCCCATCACTTGTTCCACGTATTGTTTTTGTGAATAATCAAAATCTTTGCGCAAATATTTTTTCAGGCAAGGTAACCAGCTGAAAAAATGATGAAGCTTCAATAAAATAAATATTTGACTGCACAGATTCGGATCGCTTTTCACGTTTGGTTGAATGGTTTTGTCGCCATAAAGCAAACGGCAGGCGCATATCCCCGTGTTAGGAGTTTGTTCCATGAAGTCAAACAGTTTTTTGAAACTGTTTTCCAGAAGTTCCATGTCCGGATTCATGAAAAGAATATATTTGCCAGCGGCAATATTCAGTCCTTGATTGTTCGCCTTGCTGAAACCGGCATTGAAATTGTTGGCGATTATTTTTAATTTTTTTGATTCAATCCAAGCCGCGTAATTCTCATTTAAAATTTTCACCGTATCGTCTTTAGAATTGTTATCAACAACAATGACTTCGTAGTCAATTTGTTCTGTGAATTGAAAAATTGAATCCAACAAGCGACCAACCAGCGCCCCCACGTACCAGCTAACCGTAACAATACTAAGTTGCATAAAACGATTAAGCTAGTTTATCAAATATTAATTTAGTCATTTTGTCCGCGCGCGCTTTCCATGAATGAGGTCTCACGGCGCTACGCCTATTATTTTGTTTTTCTTTTGAATCGCTTTTGAGTTCATGATCAATTGCCTCAATAAATTTTTCCGAATCATTGGCAATATGAATGTATTCTTTGAACATGCTAAGTCCCGCTCCGCCGGTGGCCACAACCGGCTTGCCGCAAGCGAGGTAATCGTACATTTTCATTGGATTCATTGTTTGAACCAGAGAATTGAGTTTGTGCGGAATAATGGCTACGTCAAATTTGTTCACATAGCTTGGCGCGTCCTCGAATTTTATTCTGCCGAGCAAATGAACATTTTTTAAATCGCCCAATTTCTTTTTTACTTCACGCTTGACAATTGGCCAAACCGGACCGCATAGTACGATTTCTTAGTCTTTGTGAGCGCGCGCTATTTTGGCGATTAAATCAAGATCAATTCTGTTTTCAATTGTTCCCAGATAGCCGATGATTGGTTTGTTGAATTTCGCAAGTTCGTTTTTTTTGTCAACTTTTAATTCATCATTGAAATGTTCATAGTCAACGCCATTCGGAATCCAGTGGACATCTTTGGCGCGATCCAGTTTTTTGTAAAAATCATGCAGTTCTTCTGAAACCGTAAAAATCAAGTCAGCTTTTTTAGCAATGACTTCGTAATTTTTCATTAAACGTTTCTTGCTCATCAATTTCGGATAAGTCGGGTGTTCCAGCCAGTTGTCAACTGTATCAAAAACAAAAAGTTTTTCATTCAATTTGCCGATAAACTCCACAAACATGGGGTTGTATGAAAAGAAAACAATGTTTTTTAAATTCAGAATTTTTTCAACGCGTTTGAGTTCGCGGGCGACATGGTTGAGAGAGAAAATTGAGTCAATGGTGGTATAGGCGTAAATTTTGTCCGTGCGTTGATAACAGGCGCTGGTCAGATCGCCGTAAACCATTTCTCCGGTTTTGATTTCCCACAAAATATTTTTCAGATAATGCCCGGCCGCGTTTCTTAATTTTGTTGGTAAAAAATCAACGGCCACGATTTTTCCAATGCGTTCTTCTTCTGCGAGTGCGTTCAGAATATTAAAATTTCGATTGACAATGCCGTGATCCCAATCGTAGAAAGTGGACATGTTGAACATGATTATGTTGATTTGCATAGGATTAGTAGGATGAGAAGGATTGGTAAGATTAGTAAGATATGCTGAGGGCTTCCTTTAGTTATAATACCAAATTTAACGAAAAAAATAAAGCGGGTAAAAAAAGACCCGCCAAGTTTGGCGGATCGAGATTGCATGGAAAGTTGTTAGCTCCTGGAAGTTAGTCTGTAACATTTATTGGTAAGCGGAACATCGATTGACTGAGGAAGGCGGAATAGTCTTGGCGTTCTCTTGAAAAGCGGAGCTCTCTCTTCGGTTTTGAAAAGGTTGATTCTGATGTCATTGCCGCCGATTCGGGCATCTCCGACTGATCGTCTAGCCAAGCCGATCACGACTGACGCAACCGGAGACATTCTCTGAATCAAATCTAAGTCAAATTCACGCGAATCAACGATGATGTTTTTGAAAGGATTTGTCAATTCAACTGGAATTTCTAAACGACGTTCCATTGCCCTGATGAACGCGCTCGGCTGTGATGCGCCGCCGCTCAAATAAACTCGGGCGATGTCTGCATTGATTGTTGTGGCCGCGAAAAAATCAAGCGAACGTTGAATTTCCGTGACCAGTGTTTCCGAGACGCGTTCAATGAGCCTTTGAACCTCGCGGAACACAGCTGATCCCAAAACTTCGTCAGATGAAAGATCGCCGGTTTTGTAATGCTCAGCTTCTTCCCACG
>JBBTXH010000028.1:0-2665 GCA_038062385.1 Patescibacteria group bacterium | reverse complement strand
TTGTCTTGCTTGCTTGCCCTGAACCCAAATGTGTAACAATTTGTGGTGCAGGGTCTCGCTTAATTCTATCATTGATAATTAATGTGGACAAGTTGTAGAAAAACGAAGAAAAGGTATTAACGTGTTGATATCGTGTTAATAAGTTTTGAACACTTGGAATTTTATATGAGTAAATTAAATAATGCAAGAAATACAGGTGTTGAAAATGTTCAAGATGTTGAAAATGTATTTTGAAACGGTTATTAATTTAAACAGGCCTGATTACAATTTGAACAGTTCCAACACTTTCATCTTGCTCCCCTCAGATTTCGTCGCAATTGACAGGAGTTTAAAAATGAGTTATTGTATCCTTAATCGTTAATTAATCTCTTAACAAGGTCGTATAATATTAAGGGCTACAAATTACAAATCACTACAAATTTACAAATTGATCTAGAATGTTCTTTCGCTTAGCCCGCCATAGCTTTCAGCGGCGGCGGGTTCATTCGTTTATCGGTCTTAAATATATTCGTAACATTCGTAGTGATTTGTAATTTGTAGCCACAAAAATATGCCAAAAAGAACATACCAACCGAATAAACGGCGCCGAGCCAAGAAGCATGGTTTCAGAAAAAGAATGAAATCAAAAGACGGCCGCAAGGTTTTGAAGAGACGACGCGCTAAAGGTAGAAAGAAATTGACCGTTTCAGACAAATAATGCATTTTCTTAAAAAAAGAGCTACACTTGTGTTTGAGGTAGTCTCTTTTGTTACTTGTAAGGTTTATAGGTAAAGCATTCAAGCAACCTACCTTCCTACCGCCCTACAACCTACCGCCCTATCGTCTGTAACCCCTGTACTTATGTTATCAAAAGAAAAACGCATCACAGAACGCAAGGAATTTGATCGTTTTTTCGGATTTGCGTTTAAAAAAAAATACGGTAAAAGCTTGGCCGGAGCGTATTTTATTATTAAAGGAATGAGAAATGAGCACAAAACATCCAGATTCGGGTTTATTGTTAATAACAAGATAGATAATCGTGCGACCGTCAGGAACAAAATTAAGCGCAGATTACGTGAAATTGTCAGATTAAACTTTGCTAAAATTAAAGATAATATTGATTTTTTAATAGTTGTTAAGCCGGCGGTAAAAGACAGAACGAAAGCTGATCTTGAAAGAGAATTTTTTCTTTTAATGGGAAAACTCGGCGCGCTAAAATAAAATTAATTTTGTGCTAAATTTATTAATAAATATACCTAGTCTGATTGCGCTTGAAGCAATAAAAATTTACCAGCAAACATTATCGTTTGATCATGGTAAATTTAAGTATCTTTTTCCGGGTGGATATTGTAAATTTAGTCCAAGTTGTTCACAGTATACGTATGAAGCAATTGAGAAATACGGCTTAATAAGAGGTGGATTCAAAGGCGCTTGGCGTGTTCTACGATGTAATCCGTGGTCAAAAGGAGGAAACGATCCAATATAGGTTAGAGTTGAGCAATGAAGCACTAAAACATATAAACACTTAAGCAACGGAGCACAAAAACACTAAAGCATTTAAGCACTTGAGCAACGGAGCATAAAAATTAAATTAAGCTCAAATTAAATTAAAAAAGAAGCTGTTTTGAACAAGCTTCTTTTGTTTTATCTACGAGGTTTTCTTTTCCGGTTTGAAAATAAAGATGAGTCCAAGTATCGTACAGGCAATGAGTATCGGCCAGAAGAGCCAAACCAGGAGTTTGAAACCAAGGAACACCAGAATCATGGAAACGATGGTCAGTCCAGCTGACCCGATGATCAATGCCGGCCAACTGGAATCTTTTGTATCTTTGCCTTTCAAGGCGAACAGGAAAACTGCAAACAGAATTGCAAACACCCACCAGTTCATTTACGACCTCCTTTCGGCAGAGACCTTTCTGCCAAAACTACGGAACGTCACTTTAGCACATTAATGTTTTCTGTCAATCATCTCTAGGTTTTTCGAATTTGAAACCGACTCTGATGGAAACAGAAACCTTTGCCTTGCCTTCAATAATCAGTTGCGGGGAACTTTCACTGCGACCGCCGAGAGTTACAGCATTTTTGCTATAATTGAAATTACTATCTGAATTTGCAGGAAGCACCTCCCAGCCAACTATCTTACAAAGATGATTTGAAAATGTTTTTGAGACATCAGTTATTGTGTGTTTTTGATTGCGCAATTGATCCAAGGCATGTTGAAACGCCTTTTTAAACGCTTCTTCGTTCATTGTTTCGCGATGCGCTGAATCAACCATGAACATCGGGCTATACGCTCTGACGTCAAGATCAGTGATGGCGTCATGGACTTCATTGACCATTAACAGTTCGCGGACTTCAAAGCGAAGAGAAAAGGTGGTGCAGTAGCCACTTATTGGTTTTCGATCATTATCGTAATCAGTGTAAGGAATGGTTGTAAAGAACGAAATTAGCTTGTCTATTTTCGCATTGTCTGTGAACATCCCCACTACGCTCACGAGTTCTGTGATTTTCGGCTGGATGGATTCTTTGGCCGCTTTGCCGGTTTTCCCTTTACCTTCAATAGAAACAGCGAACACCGCGAAATCAAAATTGTCAGTTACTTCTCCGTGGCCTTCAACTATGGTCGTGGCTTCATCTTTCCATGACATAAGGCACCTCCTTTTCGTAACAGAAGCTTACAAAAAAA
>JBBTXH010000027.1:0-2228 GCA_038062385.1 Patescibacteria group bacterium | reverse complement strand
CGACCCCTGATTGCCAGTTTAAAATTCCCTTTAACCCCTTTAACCCTTCTCCCTGTCCCGCCAATCTTCCTAATCCTTCTAATCCTCCTAATCTTCCTAATCCTTCTCATCCTTCTCATCCTCCTAATCTTCCTAATCCTCCTAATCCTCCTAATCCTATAACCATATGCCTTTACCCCAACTCCACGAAGTGCGGCACAGCTCGCATTATCCGCGCAAAAACATGAACCATTATTTGCGCAAAGTGATCAGGCGTTTTGTACGACGCGTGATTCTTTTGGGCGTGGCAGCTGGTTTGCTTCTTGGAGTTTATTTGGTTGGCGCTTTTGCCTGGTATTCCCGCGCTTTACCCAGTCCTGACAAAATTTTGGAACGCAATATCGCGGAGAGCACGAAAATTTATGATCGCGAAGGAAAAACCGTTTTGTATGACGTGCATGGCGCGGAAAAAAGAACATTAGTTAAAATAGATCAAATACCGGATTACGTGAAGTGGGCGACGATTTCAGCTGAAGATAAAAATTTTTATTTGCATCACGGATTCAATTTGCTGGCCATGTTCAAAGGCGCGATCATTGATCCTCTGCTCGGACGAGGCATGCGCGGCGGTTCGACTTTGACACAGCAGTTCGTGAAGAACGCGATTCTGACCAATGAACGAAAAATTTCCAGAAAAATAAAAGAATTTATTTTATCATATAAAATAGAAAAAGCGTTTTCCAAGGATGAAATTTTGCAAATGTATTTGAATGAAATTCCTTACGGGTCTGTTTCTTATGGAGTTCAATCCGCCAGCCAAACTTTTTTCAATAAAGATGTAAAAGATTTGACGCTGGGCGAGGCCGCGATTCTGGCCGCTTTGCCGAAGGCGCCGACATTTTATTCTCCGTTTGGAAGTAATAAAGACAGGTTGTTCGGCCGGCAACAGTATGTTTTGGATCAAATGGTTGAGAATAAATATATTGATCAGGCGACGGCTGATAAAGCGAAAAATGAAAAAATCGTTTTTGTGGCAAAAAACCAATCAATCATCGCGCCGCACTTTGTCATGTACGTCAAAGAATTATTGAGCAATGAATTGGGAGAAGAAATGCTTGAGTCAGGCGGTTTGAGAGTCATTACAACTCTTGATTTAAAGAAACAAGAAATTGCGGAAAAGGCGGTGACTGACGGAGTTGATAAACGCGGCAAGCAATATGGATTTAATAATGCGGCCTTGCTTTCTCTTGATCCGAAAAACGGACAAATATTGGCTATGGTCGGTTCCAAAGATTACTTCGGCGATCCTGAACCCGCAGGTTGCACGCCTGGGAAAAACTGCAAATTTGACGGCAATGTAAATATCGCCACCAGTTTGCGCCAGCCGGGATCGTCCATGAAGCCGCTGGTTTACTTGGCTGCTTTTCAAAAAGGATATACGCCAAATACAGTATTGTACGATGTTAATACAGTATTTAAAACAGACACCAAAGATTATCATCCGTCTGATTATGATGGGCAGGAACGAGGTCCGGTGACCATGCGTACTGCTTTGGCTGGTTCATTGAATATTCCGGCTGTAAAAACAATTTATTTGACCGGCATCAGCCGAGTCATTGATATACTGGAACTCATGGGATATACATCGTTTGGAGATCGGAGCAGATTTGGTTTGGCGCTGGTTCTCGGCGGCGCTGAAGTCAAACTTTTGGAACACGCGGCGGCGTATGGGATATTGGCTGATCAAGGCGTTTACAATCCTCCGGTAGCAGTGCTGAAAGTTGAAGACAACAAAGGCAACACGCTCATGGAATTTAAAGCCAACAGCCGCAAGGTTATGGAGCCGGGAGTAGTTAATGTTTTAACCAATGTTATTTCTGATGATTCAGCTCGCGCGTATATTTTCGGCCCTGGCGGAAAATTAACTTTGCCCGGCCGTCCGGTGGCTGCGAAGACCGGCACGACCAATGATTATCGAGATGCTTGGACCATGGGTTATACGCCGTCTCTGGTGGCCGGAGTTTGGGTGGGCAATAATGATAATACGGAAATGAAAAAAGGCGCGGACGGCTCAATTGTCGCTGCTCCAATCTGGAACGACTATATGAAAAATGCGTTGGCTGGGACAGCCGTGGAAAGTTTTCCTGCTGTTGAAATAAAACCAACCGGCAAACCAATGCTTGATGGAGATATTAGCGCGCAAAAAAATATTAAAGTAGATAAATACAGTGGTAAGTTGGCGACCGATT
>JBBTXH010000026.1:5913-13715 GCA_038062385.1 Patescibacteria group bacterium | reverse complement strand
ACCACTGATTATAAATACAAAGTTGACTACATGGACGTCTCGTCAACGCAAATTGTGAGCGTGGCGACAGCGCTCGTTCCATTTTTGGAACATGATGACGCGGTGCGCGCTCTCATGGGTTCAAACATGCAGCGTCAAGCAGTGCCGTGCGTCAAGCCGCAAGCGCCGATTGTCGGCACCGGCATGGAGAGAATGGCGGCGCGCGATTCCGGACATTGCGTCATGGCGCCGGAAGAAGGAGAAATTATTGGCGTGCAAGGCAATAAAATAGAATTACTCACCAAAAAAGGCGAAGTACTGACTTATAATTTAAATAAATTCGTTTGCTCAAACGCTTCCACCAGCATCAATCAAACGCCGGTGGTGGATATTCATGAAAAAGTTAAAAAGGGACAAGTTTTGGCGGATGGTCCGGCCATTGATCACGGTGAGCTGGCTCTCGGCCAAAATGTTTTGATCGCTTACATGGCTTGGGAAGGATACAACTATGAAGACGCGATTATTATTTCAGAAAAAATGGTCAAGGATGATCGTTATTCTTCAGTGCATATTGAAAACTACATGATTGATGTGCGCGATACAAAACTCGGGCCGGAAATGGTGACTGCCGATATTCCTAATATTTCTGAAGAAAAATTAAAAAATCTTGACGCCGAAGGCATTGTCCGTGTTGGCGCAACCGTGAAATCAGGCGATATTTTGGTCGGTAAAATCACGCCAAAAGGAGAAACCGAATTATCAGCTGAAGAAAAATTATTGAAAGCGATTTTCGGTGAAAAAGCGAGAGACGTGCGCGACACTTCACTTCGTTTGGAGCACGGCGAACACGGCAAAGTGGTGAAAATTAAAATATTCTCACAAGAAAACGGCGACAAATTATCGCCGGGCGTGATTAAGTCGATTGAAGTGACCATCGCCAACTTGCGCAAGGTTCAAGTCGGTGACAAATTGGCCGGCCGCCATGGCAATAAAGGCGTTATTTCCAGAATTGTTTCAATTGAGGATATGCCTTTCATGGAAGACGGCACGCCAATTGATATTCTTTTGACTCCGCTTGGTATTGCTTCTCGCATGAACCTTGGTCAAGTGCTAGAGACGCACATGGGTCTCGCAGCGCACACCTTGGGTTACCGCGTGGCTACGCCGGTTTTTGACGGTATTACCCAAAGCCAGATTAAAAAAGAGTTGATCAGCGCTGGTTTTAATACTGATGGAAAATTAACTTTATATAACGGTAAAACCGGAGAACAATTTGAAAATAAAGTTACGGTCGGCTACAAATATATATTGAAATTAAATCATATGGTGGAGGACAAGATTCATCAGCGTTCAATCGGTCCTTACTCCTTGATCACTCAGCAACCGCTCGGAGGCAAGGCGCAGTTCGGCGGACAGCGCTTCGGAGAAATGGAAGTCTGGGCGCTCGAAGGTTATGGCGCGGCGCATACGCTCCAAGAAATTTTGACAATCAAATCAGATGATGTGGTCGGTCGCGCCAAAGCTTATGAATCCATTATCAAAGGCGAGCCGATTAGGCGTCTGAACGTGCCTGAATCGTTCAATGTTTTGATCCGTGAACTCAAAGGACTATGTTTGGACGTGGAATTATTGAAAGACGGACATAAAGTGGTGGTGGATGAGTCGGTTGATAAAGAAAATGAAAATAAGTTTAATCAATAACTTCAAATATTATGGAAAGTCTAAAAATCAATGACTTTGATTCCATCCGCTTGAAACTGGCATCGCCCGAGGACATGCACGGTTGGTCTCATGGCGAGGTGATGAGACCGGAGACGATCAATTATCGCACGCAAAAACCGGAAAAAGACGGCTTGTTTTGCGAAAAGATTTTCGGTCCATCAAAAGATTGGGAATGTTACTGCGGAAAATACAAAAAAATTCGTTACAAAGGCATTGTTTGCGATAAATGCGGAGTTGAAGTGACTCGCGCCGTAGTGCGCCGACAGCGCATGGGACACATTGATCTCGCGGTGCCGGTGTCTCATATTTGGTTTTTGCGAGGCATTCCATCAAAGATCGGTCTCATACTTGATTTATCCATTCAAAGATTGGAAAAGGTTATTTATTTCGCGAACTTTATCGTGACCGACGTGAATGAAGAACTCAGAAAAGAAGAGGTGGAAAATTTAAAAAAGGAATTCAGTTCAAAACAAAAATCGATCACCAGTTTGATGCATCAAAAGCTCAGCCAAATGGCGGAGAACAAAGAAGCGAGCGGCGCTGATCGAAAAGAAGAAGTAAAAAAAGTTTCCAAAGAGTTTGAAGATCAACTCAAAGAATTGGAAACCGAGTTTAACGAAGTGGAAAAAGAGTTGAAAGAATTGAAGCCAATGAAGATCATTTCAGAAATGGAATATCATGATTTGTCTTTGAAATACGGTCATGTTTTCGATGCCGGCATTGGCGCAGAAGCGATTAGCAAGTTGCTCGGTCGCGTGGATCTGCCAAAAATCATCGCTGAACTCGAAGCGGCCATGAAAGAAGATCAGGGAGCCAAGCGCAAGAAATTGGTCAATCGTTGCAAGCTTTTGAAGAGTTTGCAGCGCAACAACATCAAACCGGCCTCCATGATTCTCGATGTTTTGCCGGTCATTCCTCCGGATCTTCGGCCGATGGTGCCGCTGGACGGCGGGCGTTACGCGACCTCTGATTTGAATGATTTGTATCGCCGAGTTATTTCCCGCAACAATCGCTTGCGACGCCTCATGGAACTCAACGCGCCGGAAGTGATTATTCGTAATGAAAAAAGAATGTTGCAAGAAGCAGTGGACGCTTTGATTGACAATTCCGCGCGTCACAGCAAGACCACGACCGCTTCCACCGGACAAAAAAGAAAATTAAAATCCATCGCTGATTATTTGAAAGGCAAGCGCGGCCGATTCCGCCAAAATTTACTTGGTAAAAGAATTGATTATTCAGGTCGCAGCGTGATCGTCATCGGTCCTGATTTGCGTTTGCATCAGTGCGGTCTGCCGAAAAAAATGGCGCTCGAACTTTTCAAACCGTTTGTCATCAGCGAACTTATTAAAAGAGAATACGTTCACAATATCAGAAGCGCGAATCGTTTCATTGAGACGGACCGCGCCGAGGTCTGGGATATTTTGGAAAACATTATCAAAGATGCGCACGTGCTTTTGAACCGCGCGCCGACGTTGCATCGTCTCGGTATTCAAGCGTTTCAACCGATTTTAATCGAGGGTCGAGCCATTCAGCTTCACCCGTTGGTTTGTTCGGCTTTTAACGCTGACTTTGACGGAGATCAAATGGCTGTGCACGTACCGCTCACGGAAGAAGCAAAGTGGGAAGCGAAAAACCTGATGTTAGCTTCAAAGAATTTACTGAAACCGGCCACCGGCAATTCGGTCGTTACTCCGACTATGGACATGGTCTGGGGAGCGTATCATGTTACTTCACTCGTCAAGGTTGATGGTGCGCTAAAAGTATTTTCTTCGGCCAAGGAAGCGCAGTTGGCTTATGATCTTCGAAAAATAAGTTTGCGGCAGCTGATTCGCGTTCGCGTTAATAAGGATGAATTGGGGAAGAAAATCAAAGAAGATATTTTGGAAACATCCATGGGGCGTGTTTTGTTCAACGAAGTCTTGTCGTCAAAATTGCCGTTTTACAATGAAATAATTGATAAAAAGAAAATGGCCGGTATTGTTCAATTGTGCCTTGAATATTATGGCTTTGAGGAAACAGCGGCCATGCTTGATCGTATTAAAGATTTTGGTTTTGAACAATTGACCAAAGCCGGATATTCATGGGGCATGGAAGATTTACCTGAAGTGACCGGCAAAGGAGAACTGCTTGAAAAAGGAATTAAAGAAGTGGAAGCCGTGCAACAACAGTACGAAGAAGGACTTTTGACCAATGATGAGCGTTACAGTAAAGTCATTGAAATTTGGACCAGAATAAAAGATGACGTGACCAAGCTAAGTCAAAAAGTTTTGCCTGATCAAGGTTCGGTCTTTACCATGATTAGCTCCGGCGCTCGCGGTTCCTGGGGACAGCTCGCGCAAATGGTGGGCATGAAAGGTTTGGTGACCAATCCGGCCGGACAAATTATTGAATTGCCGGTCAAAGCCAGTTTCCAAGAAGGCTTTACGGTTTTGGAATATTACATTTCAACTCATGGTACCAGAAAAGGTTTGTCTGATACTGCTCTTCGAACTGCCAACGCCGGTTATTTAACCCGACGTTTGGTTGACGTGGCGCAAGACTTGGTAGTGAAAACAGATGACTGCGGCGATACCGAGGGCAGAGTTATTTTGAAAAAAGACAGCGACGCTATGGGCTTCAATTTGCTTGATCGCATTGTCGGCCGCTATACTCTTGATCCCATTAAAAATGAAAAAACCGGAAAAGTTATTCTCGAGGCCGGCGAACTTATCACTGAAGACGTGATCAGAAAACTTGAAAAAGTTGAATTAACCGGCGTCAAGATTCGTTCTGGTTTGAGTTGCAAAATGGTTCAGGGTGTTTGTAAAAAATGTTATGGTTATGATTTGGCCTACAATAAACCGGTGGAGCTGGGAACAGCCGTGGGAATTATTGCCGCGCAATCAATTGGCGAGCCGGGTACGCAGCTTACAATGAGAACGTTTCATACCGGAGGCGTGGCCAGCGGCGGAGACATCACACAAGGTTTACCGCGCGTGGAAGAAATTTTCGAAGCCAGGCCGCCGAAGAAGAAAGCTTTGATCGCGGAAGTTGAGGGATTGGTGACGATTGAAGAACAAGCGCGAACCATTCAAGGACCGAAAGGACAGATCATTGCTCGCACGTCATTCGGCCAGCGCGTTCTTAAAATTAATTCTAAAGATAAAGAAGAGGATCGTTACGCCTTGAAGCCGGAGTTCAAATTAAAAGTCAAAGACGGCGATTTGGTTAATGAGAAAGACACTTTGTATATTGACGCTGACAAACGCAAGGAAAGAGCTAAGCGTTATGGTCGCGTTTCCTTGACTGAAACTGAAATGAAAGTTTTGGCTGAAGTTGAAAACTCCAGAGAATACATTATTCCGCCGGGCACAGTGCTGTGGGTGAGAGATGGCGATCTGGTGAAAGCGGGAACACAACTCACTGAAGGCAGTATCGAACTTTCGCAGCTTTATCGCGTGAGCGGACGTCGAGCGGTGCAGGAATATGTTTTGAAAGAGATTCAATATATCTATTCTTCACAGGGTCAAAAATTGAATGACAAACACGTGGAGCTTATTGCGCGTCAAATGTTCTCGCGCGTTTACGTGGTTGACTCCGGCGACACCAGTCTTCTCGAAGGTGAAATCGTGGAAAGAGCTACGTTTGAAGAAGCTAACGCTGGTTTGAAGAAAAATGAGAAAAAAGCCACCGGTGATGAGATTTTCCTTGGTATTTCAAAGGTTTCTTTGTCCACCAACAGCTTTTTATCTTCTGCTTCTTTCCAAGAGACGGCTAAAGTTTTGATCAATGCCGCGGTGACCGGTCGCATTGATCGCCTTGAAGGACTTAAAGAAAACGTTATTATCGGTCGACTTATTCCGGCCGGTACCGGCTACAAAGAGTATCATCATGATGTCAGCACACAAGCTGCGCCAGAAGTTGTTGCTTAAAGCCACGACTAGATATTGAAATAATTCATGTGTTAGGAATCAGAGTGTTATTTACATTTTAGTTGGATGTTTCTTGTTATAGTTTGTCGTGATTATGTTTCATTTCACGGGGTCCGGCCATGAACCACTCGTTTCCTGTCTCGGGTTCACGGTAAAGGCGGAATCTATTGGCTTGCCCTGTACCGGAGCCCTGCCGCGCAGGCAGGCGTAGCGACTGGTGCAGGGCGTCAAAAAGTAACCCTGCGGAGCATCGCGATGAACTAATTTGTCGGGATAATCATTGAATCTATAAAACAAACTTTAAACAACACTATCAATTTTCACAATTTATGAATAAAAACGGTTTAATCAAAAACCTGGTTGTTTTCAGCGTTGTGTTTTTGTTCATCGCCAGTATTTTCAGTTTGTATAATATTTCAGATACTAAGGTGATCACGATTGATTTGCAAAAAATGGTTGAGGAAATTAATCAAGAGAAAATTACGAAAATCGTGGTGATGGGCAATGTGCTTCAGCTTGATTTAAGTGACGGCACGAAACAAACATTGAAAAAAGAATCTTCAGAATCATTGTCAACGTTGCTTAGTAATTTCGGAGTGGAAAAAAACAAATTGCAAAAGTTGGCGATTGAAGTGAAGGATGAAAGCGGCTTCAGCTATTGGCTGGGAAATATTTTACCTTTTTTAATTCCATTTTTGTTTGTCGCTGTTTTTATTTGGTACATGATGCGTCAAGTGCAGGGAGCGAATTCGAGAGCGCTTGGTTTTGGTCAGAGCGGCGCAAGACAATCTCCGACAACAGGAAAAAATCGCATTACCTTCAAAGACGTGGCCGGTGTTAAAGAAGCCAAAGAGGAACTGCTTGAAGTTGTTGAATTTTTAAAACATCCGAAAAAATTCACAGCGCTGGGCGCGAAAATTCCCAAGGGCGTACTGCTCATGGGGTTGCCCGGCACAGGAAAAACATTGTTGGCCAAAGCAGTGGCCGGAGAAGCGGACGTGCCTTTCTTTTCAATTTCCGGGTCAGAGTTTGTGGAAATGTTTGTGGGTGTCGGCGCTTCACGCGTACGAGATTTATTTAAAAAAGCGAAAAAGAGTTCTCCCTGCATTGTTTTTATTGATGAGATAGACGCGGTCGGCCGGCAACGAGGCGCTGGGCTTGGCGGCTCGCATGATGAAAGAGAGCAAACACTCAATCAAATACTCGTGGAGATGGATGGTTTTGATCAGAATACCAACGTCATTGTCATGGCCGCGACCAATCGTCCGGACGTCCTTGATCCAGCCTTGCTTCGGCCGGGCAGATTTGATCGTCAAGTGGTGATTGATTTGCCGGACATCAATGATCGCGAAGAAATTTTAAATGTTCATGCAAAAAATAAACCGTTAGAAAAAGAAGTGGTTATGCGGCGTATAGCCGAGAGAACCCCGGGATTTTCCGGAGCTGATCTCGCCAACATGGTTAATGAAGCAGCCATTCTCGCGGCGCGCAGAGACAAGCGCAAGGTTGGCCAACAAGAACTTCTTGAAAGCATTGAAAAGGTTATGCTCGGACCGGAGAGAAAAAGCCATATTCTTTCTGATGAAGAAAAAAGAGTTACAGCTGTTCACGAAGCTGGGCATGCTCTGGTCTCACATATATTGCCGAAGGCAGATCCGGTTCATAAAGTTTCCATTATTTCTCGTGGTCGAGCGGCTGGCTATACCATGAACTTGCCGGAAACAGATAAATATTTACATAAAAGGTCTGAATATATTGCCAATTTAGCCGTACTCTTGGCCGGACACACGGCGGAAAAAATGGAATTCGGCGAAGTTACCACCGGCGCTTCCAATGATTTGAAGCGCGCGACTGATTTGGCTCGCAGTTTAATTACGCAGTATGGCATGAGCGACAAACTCGCGCCACGCGTTTACGGGCAAAAAGAAGAAATGGTTTTTCTTGGCCGTGATCTGCATGAACAAAGAAATTACAGCGAAAAAGTGGCTGAACAAATTGATCATGAAATTGATTTGTTGATCACAGCGGCGGTGGAGGACGCGAAAAAAGTTATTTCAGAAAATAAAACAAAATTGGATAAAATTGTGGCGGCTCTACTCGAACATGAAACAATTGAGAAAGAGGAATTTTCAAGATTGATGAGCGAGGCGTAATTTTTTATATTTTCAAACGGTGCGGTGCGGGGGGGGG
>JBBTXH010000026.1:0-5903 GCA_038062385.1 Patescibacteria group bacterium | reverse complement strand
TTGTTCTGTCCCTACACCGCCGCACCGTTTTTTGGTTGTTGATATTTGTTTATCGTTTTTTATCAAACGTGTTATAATATATACGTAATTTTTTATTTAATTTTATGAACTCAATCTATCGAGTGATTTTGCGCCGCGTTTTAAAAATCAGTTGGCATCACAAATGGGTGTGGTTGCTCGCTTTTTTTGCCGCGTTCATCGGCAATGGTGGAATTTATGAGGCCTTACTTCGCGGATTTAATAATGTGAGCGAAGGGCAATCAATTTTCTTCACTTTGCAGGAGTATGCCAGGTCAGGCGTTTGGAGCATGATGAGCTGGTCAAAGCTGGTCTCATTATGGCAGACTGATCCGAGCGCTTTTGGACTCAACCTTCTTGGTTCAGTCACGTTGCTTTGCGTGCTGGCAATTTTAATTGTACTTAGTGTGGTCAGTCAGGCTGGCGTTGTTTATTCCATGGTCAAGCTGGATGAGGATGAAAAGGTTGGCATGATGCAAAGTTTTCGTCACGGAATTGATCGGTTTTGGGCTGTACTCGAAATAAACGTTATTACCAAACTGGTACTGCTCGGAATTCTAACTTTCCTTACCTATGTTGCTTCTGTTTTCTATTTTGAAAATGGAACTTGGAACACGGTTGTCTACATTGTAGCGTTTGCGCTTTTTATGCTGTTTGGAATTGTTGTTTATTTCTTGACGATTTACGGCACAGCCTACGCGGTTCTGCGCAATAAAAATGTTTTTCCGGCCATAAAGTCGGCTTGGAAATTATTTCGCAGACATGTTTTGCTGAATCTGGAAATGGGATTACTTCTGTTCATTCTAAATATCTTAGCCGCAATAGCATTTTTCGTGGTCAGCTTTATTGCGTTATCTCCGCTTATTGTTTTGTACTTTTTGTTCATGTTCAGCGCAACTAATTGGGCTGCGGCTGTGGTTATGGGCCTCGCCACGATAATTTTTATTATCGCCATGATTTTGGTTGGTTCTTGGTGGAGCGCGTTTCAGCTGGGTGTTTGGGCGGCTTTGTTTGAAGAGCTTGAAGTTAAAGGAGGTAAATCGAAGATTGTGCGATGGTTTGAAGCAACGAGAGAGCATTTGTCAAAAAGAAAGAAGAAATAATTTTATTGGAGGGTTAGGATAAAACAAACACCGCTTTCCGAGTGAAAGCGGTGTTTGTTTTTTTTTGTTAGTACTAAGTTTGTTCTTTCGTTCATCCGTTCTTTCGTAACCGGTAAATGTGCCTCACCACCATCTGATCATCTCTCGCGTAAACCCAGTGTCCTGTTTGTTCAAAATGTTTTTCGAAATATCCTTCAATCTCGGTTTTATAAGATGTTCCTCGAATAAAGAACTCCGGAACGACAATGACCATTACGCCGGTTGGTTTTAAAACCTTTTCCAATGAATTTAATGACGATGAATAGAGATCTTCCACTTGTCTAATGATCGATTGTATTTCCGCTGGGCGTTCGCTGCCTTTTAAGGCCGGTCCGAGCCATGGTTCTGTGACAATCGCGTCAATGGAACTGCTCTTTATGATGCTGGAAATATTGGCCGCACTTAGTTGATGAAGTGGAACGGTTACGTTTATCCCAAATTGATTTTGGAACCAAATTAGATTTTGTTCTGAATCACTAATCGCTTTTTTTGACGCATCGGTTCCGATAATATTTTTATAACCAATAAACAAAGCTTGTTGCAAGATCGTTCCAGAACCGCAAAACGGATCAAGAAGTGTTCCGGTCAAATTCATTCCACTTAAATTAATCATCAATTGCGCCAATTTCAAGGGCAGCATGCCGGAAAAAGAATCGCGATTCGGACGGCCGAAATCAATATGCGAGAAAAGTTCAAAAGGTTGAACGCACAATGTTTCACCAATAAATATCTTATCGTTTGTTTTTATAATAACGAGTTCAATTCCTTTGTTCAGTAATTCTTTTTGAACGATAACCGAGCTAAGCGGTGATTCTTTGCTTGTTACAAAACGCGCTCTGTGTCCGTTTTGTTTTAATGTTTTTTTTATGGTTAAACCGAGCTTATCAATGTTCAAATTTAAGCCATAAGGGCTGATACCAAAAACCATTTTTTCTTTTTCAGGAATAAATTTAATCAAATTTTCCGCGGTCGCTTGTTTTATTTCAGAAATAATTTTGCCGATTTTTATTGTTCCGGCCAGTTGTTTAATTAAGAACGCGTGATCAATTTCTTGATTGAATTTTAAAATTAAAAATTCATCTGATTCAGCGATTATTTCAGTTTTGATTTTCAGTTGGTTAAACTTTGATTGTATTTCGGCTTTGGACAGTTCAGGGTGGTTGCCGAGGATGAAGAAAAACATTTTATTATATTATAGTTTATCAACAATGGCCAACTAACACAATTGGACGGAAACCTAAGAATTCTGAAGAGTATGAATTATCTGTCTGATCAATGTAGGCGTGATGGTCATCGCGACCCCAGTCAAAATAAGGAAACTGTTCACCTAGGGGATTGAGGTTGCCAAAAAGAAGGTTGATACAGCCACTTTCTGTTCCAACTGTATCTAGCACTTGGTTGTTGATATGCAGATTAGTTATTGCTTGAGCAAGAACACTTTCAATTGTCTGGCCTGTTTCGTGGCGATATTCAGGGAGGAGCAGTTGTGCAAAGTAGCCAGTCGCGCTCCTTCCGGCTTCGATTTGTTTTCTGCCTCCTTTGGTTTTGCCTTTTCCTCTTCGCGGAATACTGGAATATCCTTCGAATAGTTCAATGATCCAACCGGAAAATGGAGTTTTTTCTAATTCAGCTAGTAATTCTTTTTTATATACTCCATTGTTATAACCGAAACTGCCCGGATAGTATTTGAGGCTTTTATTAATGGTAGTGGCCTTGTACTCTTCCGCAATATGAAAAGGATTTTTATCGTTAAATCCTTCTTCTGTTATTGGCTCTGGTTTGTCGTTTGGATTTTTAGGCGGATAAAAAAGTTTTTTCCTTTTGAAATGATCCAATAATTGTATCCTGTAAACGTCAATCAATTTGGCGATAGGCAAAGCAATGGGCACGAGATTTATTTTCGTAAATCCTTGCTTCATTTTCAATTCATAAATTTCTCGGTTCTTCATTAATTCAGCTTTAATCGTCTCAATCGTCGGAATCGGATAAACGTTTCCATCAATTCCACGAATGCCTTTTTCGTCAGTGTCGGGAATAATCTCCAATAGCCCGACTTCATTCAAAGCTTTGGCAATTTTTATATATTGTTTTTGTAACTCAACGTCGAGCCAGTGTTCGAAAGAAAAAGGTTGTTCGGTTTCAATGGTTGTTTCAGGTTTTTCATGAGATGGCATACATGAACGGTTAGGTCTTGAACTATGCTTGCCCTGTAGTGAACCGCGGTTCTACTACAGGGATTAAAATGATTATTTGATAGACTGTGAAATTTTCAGACTGCTTTTCTGCTTGTAATCATAGTATTCATTAAATCAGACGAATCCCATGAACCAGTCACGTATCCTCGTGACGGTTCAGGGCGGGCATAGTTCAGACAATTGAGCTTCTATGTTTTCCAGTGTATAGAAAATCAGGCAATTTTGCAAACTTTATCAAAATTTCACGACCCTTGACAAAAATCAAACTCTATAGTAATATCGTCAAGACACAAACAGGGGTTTTGTGTCTGTTCCTTAACAAGGCGTTGACTGTGCAGGAGCTGTCCATGTTGGACTGGGTCTGAGTTGTCAGCGCTACCATTTTAAGGAGGACGCAATGAAGTATGCTGTAGCGCACGCGCATGTCGGATCGACCGTAGTTATTTCGTGGGACAAAGATGTTGAAGCAAAAACGTCTTTGCTTTCGACCGCAGAAGAAAAAGAAGAGTTTGTTGAAAATATAGGAAAAGCTGACACGATCTATATGTGTCTCGGCGGAGCGGAAGATCGCTTGGCCTTGGCTTGCGTTATCCGCGGAGCAGAAGTGAAGCGAATTTCCGTGCATAGACTTGGCGCAGATGTTGAAGTCGGGCACGTTGCCGATGAAGAGGCGGAGCCGGCAGAAGATAACGTTAGTGAAGACGAGCCCGACGAAATTGACGAAGACAGCAGAGAGCTCGCCCGGCGCAAGGAACGCGCCGCAAAACTGCATGCCGTGGCTTTGGTCAGTCAGTTGGCGTTTTTACGATAACAAGCCCGCTGACATTGATGTTCTTGTTTTGGTTGTTTTGTATAAGGGTTTTCGCTTGATGCAACGCAGTCGTATTGCAACACATTTGCGTTTGCTTTCAGTTTATCGCGATCTCTATTTGGTTGACACTGCCAGGCAACGGACAATTCAGAGCGAAGAAGAATATTTGCTTGATCGTTTGTCAAAAGAGAAAAGCTTTGGCGATTTGCCGCCTGAAGCGAGAGTTAAGTATCTGGAAGGCGTGAAGGCCGGCGATGAAATCTTTGAAGCAGTGACAGAGCGGGAAAAAGCATTGTTGGCTGATCTCAAGAAGCAGTTGAACAAATTGCCGCTTTATCGAGATGTTTTTGAACCAATTAAAGGTTGCGGACCGCTCATTGCCGCGAGAATGATTGGCGGTATCAGCGATATTCGCCGCTTTCCTGATGATGCCAAACTCAAGGCCTATGCCGGCTATCATCATTTTGCTGATGGTTCGCGCGCTAGGCGAGTTAAAGGACAGCCGTTTTCGTGCAGTCCGACGCTGAAGCAAGGCGTCTGGCAATTCACCCAGCAGGTAGTCAAAACTCCGGCCGGTGAGAGCGAATGGCGAAATCTCTTGGATCGCCGGCGCGCTTACGAGCTGATCAAACTTTTGTCAGCGATTGACGGAAACTATTTGCCCGATTCATTGAAAACAAAAATGCCGATTGAATCAGTAAAGCAGTTGACAGTTGATGATTTGGAAATTTTATTGGCATGCATTGACGGTCTGCGCGGAGAAACAGAGGCGCAAGTTAAAAACGAAAAAGGGAAGTTGGTAAAAGTGCCTTACATGACTTATTTGAACGCCGAGTTTGCCAGCAGAACTGAATTGCTTGTTAAAGTTTTGGCTGCTTATATTGAGGGTTTGTCAATGTCAACCAAGCAAACAACCGTTTTGCTCAAAGGTATTAAAGTTAGAGCGCTGAACAAGGCCTGTCGTTGGCTGGGTCAGCGTTTTCTGCGACACGTGCATCAGCATTGGACTGATTGGCAGAAAAAGCAAGCTGGCGTTGAGTTGCAAAAGGCGGCATGATAATTGGCGGGACTTGAAGCTGAGTGTCAAATTGACTTGTGAAGCCTTGTCCCGCCATCATTATTGAAATCGCAAACAATGAATAAATTGATGGGACTTCAACAGGGTTGTCATTGTGATTTTCGTTAACGTGTCCCATCAAAACTTTTTCAGCGAGGACTTTGAAGACGATGTCTAAATAGCCTCCCGGTGTGGTGTCCTCGTGCAGTTTGAAAAAGAAGAGGAGACTTTGACATGGATGATCACGAGTGATTGTCACTGACGTGTCACCTCTCTAGTTTTTTCATCACGACTTGGCATCAGAGTTTGGCAGGACTTGTGTAGCCATTTCAAGATGATTCGTACCGCTGTGTCCTGCCGCAACTATTGTTTTCAGCGAGGACTGAAGTACAGTTGTCTCGCAGACAACATCAAGAATGTTCTCGCAGAAATTTGATTACGAAATGAGACTCTAGCCCCTGTGTCTGTGACTTAAGCGGGCTTGTCTCGTCACTCATATTTTCTTTGATGATTTGGCGGGACTTGGAGATGAGTGTCATCGTGACTATTCACAACGTGTCCGGCTACAACTATTTTTTCAGCGAGGGCTTAGCGGCGCCTGTCTGCAAGACCACGACAAGATTGTCCTCGTGCTATTTGTAGAAATAAATGAGCCTGAATCCCGGTTGTCATTATTGACA
>JBBTXH010000025.1:0-6659 GCA_038062385.1 Patescibacteria group bacterium | reverse complement strand
TTTCCTCCAGCCCTGGATTTTGTTTCAAAATAAATTCAAAAATCTCTTTTGGAGAATCAAACCTACGACAATAAATAAGGAGAATCCCATAATTCTGCATACAACAAATCATGGCTTCATCCACTAAAAATGGAGTCTTGATGGCGATCTCGCCAATAGAAACACCATATTCCAGCAATGAACTAAGCTTCTTGTCCTGGTCGATTTCTTTGTCCTCTGCCAAGACTTGAACCAACCGCGGCTGGTCCGGCCATTCTGTAACTTCAACTTGCTTATCCAACAACTTTTTACAAACAATTGCAGAAGCCAGCCTACCAACACAGGAGAGTATCTCCGTACTGATTTGCTGCAAATTGCAAACAGTGAAAGCTTCGGCCAGTTCGCTATTTTTTGATCTCTGCTCCAAACAATTACTTAATCCTAATTGCAAATTTTTCAAAGAATATTCATAAGTTCTGACGATTTCGTCCCATAGTTTACCAGCATCTTTAACAAACGCCTTAGCATTGAATTGCGCTTCCAGCGATCGGCCGCGTTGCAAGTAAAACTCTCCCAAAGCATGCGGCATTGGAAAGAATCTCTGATCAGAGATATTAACCAATTCTGTTAACTTGTCATGAAGCCTGTGTTCAAACCCGGCAACAATCGTGGAAATAAATAGTGTCGAAGCAGGCATTTTCTTGATTTCTTCTATGCGCACTAACGCTGATTGAAACTCTGAATTGAAATTCACGCCATACTCATCCCCTAGCTTATCCACCCAAGAACACATGCTATTCACATAGGTCAAGGCCAATTCTTTGGAAACCACTGTCAGTTCTATCTTGTTTGATGGTTCACGATTGAATTGCTTTTCAAAATCTTTGAACCACTGTTCATCAGCTCCAACAAAAGCAAAATTGGCTTTTTCCAGCATGAACATTACGCATGCCGAACCATCTGTACCGGTACCTTGATACGCTTTATATGAGCCCATCACCACATTTCCGTCTTCATTGGTATGTCCCAGCTCAAATAAATGCCTAACCACTTCCGCCTCAACCTGCTCTGCTGTTTTGCCTGAAACATCAATTCTAATCGGTTTTATCACAGTTACACTCATCTTTTCCCCCTTTCTATCTCCTATTAACGAACCTCCCTATTGAGGCATTCGTTCTATATTTTCAAAAAACACCTTTTCCACATATAATCACATATATTAAATCGTGTCAATCGTCTAGTAAATCAAACTGATCCCCATCAGTTGAAATCTCAACCATTCCATTTTCATCATTGCGTATAATTTTGACACCTAACCGTTCTAACCTTTTTATAATTTTATAATGCGGATGGCCGAACTCATTATCAACTCCGGATTGAATAACCGCCGTTTTTGGATTAACGGCTTTCAAGAAACTCTCACTGCTCGAAGAGCTACTGCCATGATGTCCGACTTTAAGAACGTCTGATCTTAGCTCAATCTTTTTGTCTTTTCCCATTTTTAATAATTCTTGTTCAACTTTTTCCGACGCGTCGCCGGTAAATAAATAAGCCACGTTTTTGTAAACCATCCGATTAACGATTGAGCTATCGTTCAATTCTTTAAAACTCTGATTAACAAGATTTTTTTGAGGGTATAAAAATTGCAACTTTAAATCATCGCCGAATTTCACCTCAAAAAAATCTTGAACGATATTCAGCTTCAACTTCTGTTTTTTTATTTCTTCCAGCCAAGCAAGATAATGCGGTGCGGTGTGCAGAGCACCGGTGTAATAAATTTGATTAACTTTGAAACGCCGCAAAACCTCCACCAGGCCGGTCACATGATCATTGTGCGGATGAGTTAAAATCATCACATCAATTTCCCGATCCCAGAACGGCATTACCTCCCCAAGTTCGCTAAGCACGCTATTGTCCGGCCCTCCGTCAATCAAAATGTCCTGCCCGTTCGGGGTTCTGATGTAGATCGCGTCGCCCTGTCCGACATTTAAAAAATAAACTCGAAGCAATGGCGTTTGTTTTTCTTGAACCGTTTGTTTTTTATCAGCCAACGGCGCGCGATTCTCAAAAATCGCAACACCAAACAAAACCGCAGTCGCGATTAACAGCATTAATAATGATTTTTTTATTATTTTGCTCGTTCCCATGAATTCATTATATCAATATAACAAAAAACCGCCAGGCATGGTAGGGGCAGAACAGTGTTCTGCCCTACCATGCCTGGCGGTTGAAAAACAATACTTATCAAATCAAAAACTTTTTTCGATTATCGCTCAAACTCGTAAACAAATCAGCTGCTTCAATCAATTTCGCGCTGGTTGATTCAGCAAAAGCAATAACTTCCACGCGGCAGCCGGTGGTGCCGCGAATGTATTCAACCAGCGGGATAAAATCTCCGTCGCCGGACGAGAGGACAATCACATCCAAACTTTTTGAAAGTTTGATCGCGTCAATGGCAATGCCCACGTCCCAATCGCCTTTTTTCGCGCCGCCCGGAAAAATTTGCAAATCCTTTTTTTTCACTTCAAAACCGACTTTTTCCAAAGCTTCAAAAAAATTCGTCTCTAGTCCTTCCATTGTTTTAATGCCATAAGCCACGGCTCTGATCAGCTTTCGATCACCGACAACTTCTTTTAAAATCGCGCCGAAATTGACCTTCTTCTTGTAAATGACTTTCGCGCTGTAATACAGGTTTTGGATGTCAACCAAAAGACCGACGCGTTGTTCTTTGTAAATAGACATAGTTATGGCTACAAATTACAAATCGTACAAATGTTACAAATAGACCTTGAATATTTACCACCAAGTAACATTTAAAAGAATTAGTAATTCACAACAGATAAATTTTATTAAAACTCAAATTTAGTTCAATTTTGTTAGTTTACCAGACCCTCATTTCCCTCGCTTGCCCCCGCCCAATCAGAGTTACTTGTCTATATTAATGATAACACATTCTGGCTTGCGAGCAAAATTGCCAAAACCAAAAGTTAAAATGATCAAAATCAGATAAGCGGCCATCAATCCAACGAAACTGATTCTAATTGGAATTGTTGAAAACGGCAAAGCCGCAAAAACCCCGATTACCTCAATGATATAGCGGGCAAAGAGCCAACTGAACCAACCGATAATCTGCCCGGCGAATAAATTGATCATGGAAAAAACAAGCTGAACAAAACCAACGAGCATTACTATTGGAACCGCGGGGAGAACAAACAAATTTACAATCGGAGCGACCAAAGAAAGTCTTTGAAAACTGAACAGCACGAGCGGCATGGTGAAAATAATCGCAGCCAGTGTATTAGAAAAATTTTCGCGCAGAGCAAATGTTTCCGGCAACCAAGTGAAATATTTTGACAATTTTGGCGAAAAATAAATCAAGCCGACGGTTGACAAGAAAGACAGTTGGAAGCCGGCGTCCCACAACAAAATTCTCGGATTGAAAAGCGCCATCAAAACCGCGGTTAAAACCAATAAATTTCCGGCGCGGCTAATCCGGCCGATCTGTTTCGCAAGGAGAACAACTATGCCCATGATGGTCGCGCGAATGACTGAAGCGCTGAGTCCGGTCAAAACCGCGAAAAAAATTAAAATAACGACAATTAACCAAAACGCTTTTCGCCGGCTGATTGATAAATAACGCGCGAGATTTAAAAACACCGCTACCATGATGGTAATATTGTATCCCGAGACAGCCACAATATGCGTGAGGCCGGTTTGATTAAACTCGCTAAGCAAATATTTCGGAATTGCTTGGCGACTGCCAATCAAAATTCCGGAAATCAAAGCAGCCTGCGGTTCAGCCACGGTCTTGGCCAGCCTTGATTCAAAATATTTTTTTGTTTTCAGAGCGGCGTTAACAAAGAACTTTCCCTTATCTCTCGCCAACAATTTTATTTTCGGTTGATAACACAACGCATAGATATTGCTTCGCGCCAAATATTTATCATAACGAAAACCATCCAATTGTTCGGGTTTCTTCAATTGACATTCAATTTCCAAAAAATCTCCGTAATTGTATTCAGGATACATTTCTTCCCAAACCAATATTTTCCCCCTGAGGTTCTGCGGTTGAACTGACAGTTTCTGTTTGCCGTCCGATCTATTCGGCTCTTCAACCACGAGACCGGAAAATTTAATTTCTTTCTCATAATAAAAAGCCACGTGCCCCTCGTCAATTTTCGGGACAAACAAACCCGCGTAGATATTTCCCAAAATAAAAAAAACGATCAGAACAATGACTTGATGCCGCCTGACCGAATAGATTAAACCGAACAAAATAACAATCACCAGGCATGTTATCCAGCCCGAACCATTAAAAAGCAAGCGGACGTCGCTTGATGCGAGACCGATCAAAAAAACCAGACTCGCGTAAAAAAAATTTCTTGATTTTGTTAATTGCATATTTCCATTGTAACAAAAAACGCCGCAATTATTAAATGCGGCGAATTGACAACGTAAAAACGGTAGGGACAGAACATTGTTCTGTCCCTACCGTTTTTGCCTTCCCAATTCATTATTATAAATCGCCTGATCGCTGTTTTTTACAAAACCGCTCAATACTTTCATCATAAAACTGTCTCGCGCTCCTGATAACTGATCCGTTGCTAAAACGCGATAAACGTCGGATTTGGCGTTTCCCTCAACAATCAAATCATCAGCCGCGTAATAAATTTGTCCGAGGCATTTATTAACCGCGAAATCAGAATAATTTTTATCGTACAAACTGTTGCCGATAAAATTATTCTCCGGCTCATACTTGTCGCCCTCGAGCAAATTCAGCAAAGTCGGCGCAATATCAATTTGGCTGGAAATCTCATGTAGGACGCCTTTGCTTTTATTCGGCAGTATCATGACAAAAGGCACCTCATTGTAAGCATTAAAGTTTTTAATCGGGTCAATAGATTCAAAATCATAAAAACGATGATCGCCGTAAATCACCACCATCGTATTGTCCGACAAGCCGCTGGTTTTCATTTTTTCAAAGAGGAATTTAAGCGAGTCATCATTGGCTTTCAAAAACCCAAAGTAATTGCGCAGTTCATTTTCAGTCAATTCTGAATTATCCAAAACCCACGGATCAATTTTATCTGTAAACGGTTTGATCTCCAAACCATTAACTTCTTTTTGATACTGAATCAATTCTTCATTGTGCGGAGCGTGTGTGGTAAAACTGGTGATAAAAGCGAAAAACGGCTTATCAGATTTCAAAAGTTCGTTCAGCGCGCGATTGTAAACGCTGGTATCATCTTCTTTTTGGCGGAAGTATGGCGTTAGAAAAATATTATCATAGCCCCATTTCGGCAACATCACGTTTCTGTCCCAAAATCCCGGCACATTGGCATGAAAAAAGTAAGTACTGTAATCAAATTTTTCTTTCAGTTTTGACGGCAAACAATTAAAGTTATTTTTTTGATGAGAGTAATTCACCGGCTCGTATGAGTTCGGCGTAAAACCGCAGGAAACCAAGAACTCGGCATTGTTCGTCTCGCAACTATTGGAATGAAAACCAGACACAGTCAAATTTTCAGCCATGAGCGACCGCAAAAACGGCATCGGTGTCGGATCATTCTCCACCGCCCAACTGCCGACCGACTCCAACTGAACAATCAAAATATTCGGTTTACTCGGCAAAACCGGTAAAGCTGGGACAGCGCCCTTTTCCTTTATCTCCATCAGTTGTCTGTAATAATCTTTTGTTTTGTTCAGATAACTGATCTGTCCGCTGGTTTCTTCTTCTTGCGTACGCGCGTACACTTGCGTGTAAAAATAACCCCACAAACCCAAATCCGCCACTTGGTTTTTTAAATTCCACCACGTCTCGCGGGGATTATTGTACAAATAAGCAGAAACACCAAAGGCCGCCAGATTGACCGCGCAAAACAAAATCACCAAAGACAGAACTTGTTTGATTGACCGACGTTTTTTCTCGCTCATCAATTCCAAAGCGGAAAAATTAAACAATATCTTTTGCGTCTGTTGATTGGAAAATTTATGATAAAAAATTGAATTCAAAATAATGCCCGTTAAAATTATTCCGGTCAGCCAATACAGTTTCGCGGGAATCAAATAGCGAAAATCAGACAAATGTTTGATCATGGCCGCGTCAATCTGTCCGGTTTGACTCAAGCTGAAATCAATAAAAGCTCGAAAAATTTTATAGTACGCGAAATTCATCAGAGAGACCAGGAAAAAAACGCTGATCAAAAGACCGCAAAGCAATTGCCAAATCCGCCAACGCAAAAAATTAAGCAGTAAAAAATAACTTAACGTCGATACCCCGATAAAAAACACGTGCCACCAAGAAAAATTCAAATCAAGCAAAGCAAAATAAATATAAAAGTAGATCATGTTCAGACAAAACAAAATCAAAAGAAACGTCGCGGCGATGGTTACTTTTTTATCTTGCATATTGACGAATCAACTGATCCAATTTGGCAAATAACTTACGATTATCTTCTTTTTTATAATATTTGATTTTTTGTTGGTACTCCTTCAAGTTACTCAAAAACTTTTTTATATTTTCTTCATTGAGCTCATCCGCGTGCAAGCCATAACCGGCTTTGTCGATAAAACAAGCGTTCAAAATCTGTTCAAACTGTCCGGCCACCGGCCAAGCCAAATATGGTTTGCGCAAGAATAATGCTTCGCTAATCAAAGTAAACCCGGCATTGGCGATTACT
>JBBTXH010000024.1:8085-9128 GCA_038062385.1 Patescibacteria group bacterium | reverse complement strand
ATGATACATGGTCACGCCGAAGAGCCTCAAACATTCCGGCAAACTTTGAGCAACATTGGCGCAAGAATATTTTATCTTGCGTCCGATTACTTCAACGCGCAGCGGCGAATAAACCGGATATTCACCTTTAGCCAGACGCTTTTTCAGATCCTTGAACAGCACTTTAAAAACGCGAAGCAAAGTCCGCTGGTCATGCTGACAGAGCTTCATTTTACACCTCCTTTTTCAATGTACATCCGCCTTTTCAATTTAAATTTACAATTCAGATTGAAAAGGAAGGGCAATCCGCGCATGGGCGGATTGCCTGTTTATTCTGCAAACTCGCTTCGCTGTCTTTCATCCGGAACTTTTCTAATCAACCCAAGCCGCGATTCAGCTTGCCGCAACACTTCTTGCCAATTTTCCGGCCGCAATCGTTTCGTGCTGCCTTTTATGGCCAGTATTGTCTGACGGTCAAACTCGCGACGATCAACGTCCGTCTCCCATTCTTCAATCGCCCAATTCAGATCTTCCGCGAAAACCCGCCCGCGGCCAGCTCGGCCGGCTGCTTTGTCAGCCTCAAGCACCATCCATTCAATATCAGAGCCGGTACAATACTCTTTGGCCGCAGTTTTCTTGGCGAACGAAGCAAAATTGGTGATGTCAACCGGAATTTGATAGCGAGCGAACATAACCTTGAAAACATCCGTGAATTCTGCTTCATCCTGCGGAACAAAAGCAATAATGTCATCACTTCTACCCTTGCGACGATAGGCGGTATCAAGAAGATCGCTTCTGTTTGTTATTCTGACCCAAATAACGCGACCGCGTCTCTTCGGATCAGAGCAGAACATGAATTTCATTTGGCGCAAACGGTTTGAAACGCCGGAATCGCCATTCGGCACATCGCGGCCTGCTTCAGATTGATCCGCTTCATCTTCAACAACAACCACCGGAGACAAGTCATCGAGGATGGCGAGAATGGATTCAAAATACGCTTCAGATTGGCCGACCCACATACTGCGCGGATTGGAAATCTGCACAAAGTTGAATCCGCATTCTTT
>JBBTXH010000024.1:0-8075 GCA_038062385.1 Patescibacteria group bacterium | reverse complement strand
AAGAAAAAAAGAAAGTCTTACCTGTGCCCGGCGGCCCGACCGCCAGCATACCCATGGGTACGCGACGCAAAACGCCATCTGAGACACTCTCCATGATTTCACGGCAATATCTTTTCAAGTAGTCTTTGCCGCCGAAATAGTCAAATCCATAATCAGGCATTTCCACTTTCAGTCGTCCGCCAAATTCTGCTTCAAGCAAACGCTTCTTTTCTGTTTTCACTGTAAGCGTAGTCAAGGGTGCTTTCATTGGAGCGCCAAGCGCTACTGTGCGCAAGACAATGCCATTGATCTGACTCAAAGACAGTCCGCTGGAAATGCGCGTCAGCATCGCCAAATCCAATCCGCTTTCAAGTGGCATCCCGTGATGCTCAATAAGCTCTGCCCAGCGTTGACGACGCGAATCATCAGTTGGCTTTGACACCCTGAGCACATAAATACCTGAGCTTATTGCATAGAGCCTGCTCTCAACTTGTTCGAGATGATCAGTGATGAGGACAATGGTATTGCCAAGTCCGCGGATACGATCATTCCTCGCCCAACGCTCAATCCATTCAATATTTATTCTGTCACCAAGACCGCTCTGCTGACCCAAAGGTGGCGCCACATTGTGCACGAAATCAATGATCAAAAGTTTGCGCTCGCTTGGCGGTATGCTACCTCCCTTAACAGTACGATCATCGGTCAGCGCTTTATTCAAAACCGGAAACACCACGTCCGGCAACCGGCCGCCAATCATTTCTTCAACGGTCATGACATCGCAGAAATTTTGCGCTGCCTTAGCCATGGCGCTACTTTTGTTTGATGCTTTTGACTCTTTTTTCAAATAAGCTTCTTTGAAAGCTTTTTCCATTACCAAATTAGCGAACTGTAATCCAGCTGAAATGGAATAAATCATTACCTGGCCGCGGCCGCTGAAAAGTTCATTCAAATATTGATAAACAGAAAGATATTTCCCATGCCAGTCGCGCACGCGGTCCGCAGTATTGCCGTGCAGTACAAACATGTGTGCTGATCTTGATTTTTCCACGAGCTGCATCTCTTCAGCCCAGGCCGGCAATTGTATTTTTGCTTGACCGGTTTCTTTCATTTCCCTCCCCCTTTTTTTATCCACACCAACTGTCTTCAACTTCAGATAAACAAATGCCTGCTTTCTGCATTGACCCAAGCAGTTTTTTCCGGTCATCATGACGCGAATAATCGCTGATCGTCACTCGGTTGCCGAAGATGTGCACGCGAATAATTTCAGTTGGTTCCCGCTTGTCCTGTCCTCTTTGGATTTGGCTCTTTTTCTTTTTTCGGCTCATTTCCAGTTTCCTCCGTTTCTAGTCCGAGGGCATTCAAAAACAAACGGATCTTTTTATCTTCCTGCCCGCAGGAGTCGCCGGAAAAGCCGCTGAAATCAATTGTAATCTTGCCGTCAGAGTCGCGCTCTATTTTTACTCTTTTGCTCATGACTTTACCCCTTCCATAACCAAAGCCATAACTTTCTTGCCGGTCTGATCAACCACCACACGACGAGTAACCTCAACTTTATAACCAATAACTCCGAGAATGCCTTTCAAAACTTCTTCTGTGTAAACGCTGATAAACTGATCTCGCAGTTCTTCAATGGCCGCCCTTGAATACGAATGCGACAATCGCTGCTGGGGCGCGTATCGGCTGACTACTACTGTGCCATCTTCATCTCCTCCGCCATAACCGGCGAATTCAATCTTGCCATCATCGCCAACCATAATACCAAGACCGTTTTTGACAACTCCATTGATCAACCCTAATAGGATTGGCCGGCCATCATACTGGCTGGTCCAAACCGACTGTCCGAGCGCTGTTGATGATGGCAAACAAACCGTATCAGTGATTACTGCGATTTCTTCTTCTTCCAGTGCCTTCGCCGCATTTTGAGCGCATTCTTTGACCAGATCAGCAATATTAAGATTGGCAAAAAAATTTTCCAAGTTCGGCTCGTTGGCTATGGCTTCAGCCAACAGTTCATCAATAATAACCGGCACTCCGATACTGGTATTCAGCATCACAATTCTGCTCATTTTGCTCCTTTCAATGAACCCCCACGAAATCGTGGTTACACTTTGATGTTAGCAAACGAGTGTTATTTGTCAACAAAAACCGCCCCGACGTGACGGAGCGTTTAAACGCATTTTAATCTGCAGTGTTTGCTTTGTTACGTTTACCATCCTGAATCACATTGAAGGATACGTCGTTGTTTCGTGGCTTGCCCTGAACCCGAGTGCGTAGCAACGAGTGGTTCAGGGTTCTATCCGATTAATCATCCTCGGAAATGGAATCGTCTCTCTCACATGATGAATGCCGGCGATGAAACGCGTTAATCTTTCAATACCAATACCGAACCCGCAATGCGGGACTGTGCCGAATCTGCGCAGATCCAAATACCATTCCAATGTTTCCATCGGCAACTTCGCTGTTTTGATATTCGCCAAAATTTTTTCATAATCATCTTCTCTTTCCGACCCGCCGACAATCTCTCCAAAACCGCGTGGCGCCAGAATATCAGCGTTCATGACCTGCTTTTCATTTTCCGGATTTTCTTTCATGTAAAACGGTTTAATCGCTTTCGGCCATTGTTTCACCACCACGGCCGCGTCAATATCTTTTGTTAACAATTCTTCTTCATCAGCGCCGAGATCATCGCCGTGTTTTATGCTCGAACCGCGTTTATTCAGCTCAACAATCGCTTCATCATAAGTATACTGAATGAACTTTTCTGAAACGAAATTATTTAATGATTGAACATTACGTTCAAGCGAAGCCAATTCCACCGCACCATGCTCCAAAACATATTTAACAGCGTATTTCAACGCCTCTTCCTGAATTTTCAAACTTTCTTCATGATGAATAAAAGCAATTTCCGGATTGAGCGTCCAGAATTCAGTCAGATGTTTGCGCGTCTTTGATTTTTCCGCGCGAAAATTCGGGCACAGATCATAAACTTTTCCAAACGCCATGCACATGGCTTCAAGATACAGTTGTCCGTTTTGAGTTAAATACGCTTTGCGGTCAAAATAATTCACTTCAAACAAATCTGTCGTGCCCTCGCAAGCGGTCGGCGTAAATGTCGGCGTGTCCAATTCCACAAAACCGTTTTGATTGAAATATTCCTGCAGACCGGCCTTAACTAAGTGTCTGATTCGCAAAACTGCCCACTGGCTTTCGCTTCGAAGCCACAGATGCCGCTTCTCCAACAAAAAATCCGGGCCATGTTCTTTTTTCCCAATCGGATATTCCTCGGCTTTGTTTATCAACTTGATTTCTTTAACTTGCAACTCATATTCTTCTTTTTTCGGATGTTTTGAAACTGTGCCGATTATTTCAACTGAACTCTCCAAACTGATTTGTTCAACAACTTGCCAACTTTTTTTATCCATTGAATCCGGCAAAGCAATGGCTTGGCAGAAACCTGATCCGTCGCGAATTTGGAGAAAGCTGATCTTGCCTGATGAACGAAAATTATAAACCCAGCCTTTGACGAGAACTTCTAGATCCAATTTTTTTGAAAAATCTTTGATAAAATCCTGCGGCATAAATAATAATTTGATGTTAATTTTCGGAAAATCCGAAATGCGCTTATATTGTATACAATTACACTAATTTTCGCAAATCCTTGACATAGCCAAATAAACGTGATATTATGCTGTATTCTCTGTAATTTGACAATTGAACTAACCCTAACCACCGGCAAGGAGGTACGAAATGGGAAAAACTGTAACTTTTACTCTTGCTTTCAACGAGAAAGAACACAAACTGCTTGGAGAAATGTCTGCACGAGAAGGACGTTCTAGGGCGGATATAATCAGACGAGCATTAACCCTTTATCAACGCTATTATCTTGAAACACAAGAAAATGGAAATAAAATTGCGATCATTGATCCGAACGGCAGAGTTAAAGAACTCGTAATCATCTGATCTGCGTACTGGGCATCAACACTCAACCGCTGACAAGGGAGGTACAAAATGGGAGAAACTATAACTTTTACTCTTGCTCTCAACGAAAAAGAAAGAAAACTGCTTGAAAAATTGGCTAAACGAGAAAGACGTTCTAATGCTGATATAATCAGACGAGCGTTAACCCTTTATCAACGCACGCAAGAAAGAAAAAAAGAAATTGCGATCATTAAATACGGGCTCGGCAATACTAAAAATTTCAGGCTTTTTTGATCTGTGAATTGTTCAACAACACTCAACCAAGAGGAGGAACCAAATGGAAAAGACTGAAAACAAGAAGCTGTTCAACATCTTTTTCGCTGTGGCCGCGGGCATCTGCATTGGATTCATTCTCATTCGGGAATGTTTCGCAAACATGTCTCCATGGTTCTCGCTCGTCGGCGGAATAATCGGAGCGTTCTCCGCGTACATCCTGAACGACTCGCGCGCCGCTCTTCGCGGTATCGCCGATGCGTGGAGTCTGACGAAGCATCAGGCACCGAAGATTCTTCTCGTTGCTCTGAATGCAATTTGGAAGGCAATCAAATATCCTTTCACCGAAGATCGTGGAAGTCGGAAAGAAGTATTCTCTTTCGTTCTTTGCTTTGCGAGCATAGCGTTCACGACAGCAACATATTCTGTCCTGACGAATTTCATTTTTCATATCTCAACAACACCTGTCCCTCCGGTTAATATCTTTATTACAGCTTCCATTATTTTTCTTTTTCTTGCACCAATATTAGTTTTGCTTTTTGGACTAGCTTCTTTTAAGAGAGATAATTCTGACTCGATGGAAGTAACTTTGCAAATCGCAATTTGGCTTCATCCAGTCATTCACCTGTCATATCTTCTCTATCTTTTCCTGATCACTCTGCCAAGTGTAGTGAAGTATACGACACTGTTCGGACTAAAGTTCCTTTTGCTCATTCACACCACTGACCGCCTGATCTCGGCGGTTGACGCGTTTCTCTTCACTATGCTGGCGTACGGCGTTGGTGTTCTTAACAACAGTTGGGTGGCTGGATCGGTCGGCGCTCACCTCGTGGTCTTCGCTGTGGCCGGCGGCGTGTTCGGAGTTTTCAATAAACTCTACATCAAGTCGCTCCTCAAAATGTGGGTCGTGAAACTCACGCCCGCGACCGAAGAACAAACCTAAAAACAAAATCCCGTCTTTCTCAAAGGCGGGATTTTATATTTTATATTTTATATTTTTACTTAAATTACAACGCTAATTGCGGAAATGGCTCCATTGCAGAAATTTTACTCACCTTATCTTTTGAAATAAGTTTCTCTTGTTCCAGCGCGCCAACTACTGCTCGCAACTTTGCGTCCTCTTTTCTTACCAAAGAACCGAAATCACCGCGCACATCAGCAATTTTGTCGTCAAGATGTTCCTTTGTTACCATTCTGACAGATAACGAATCAACCTTTGCTCCGAGTGAAAAACGAGTTTCCGATAAATCTTTTTTTAACTCTTGCATTTGTTCAGCTAAATCATCAACGCTTTCCTGCGAAGCCGCGTTGTCTTTTAGAAAATTAACAACTTCTATGACTTCACTAGCCGCCCCCATCACCTCGTTAATTGTAACTTGTTTTTCTTCGTCCATATATCAATATCTTATCAACTGAATAAATTATTATTTTTTTATTTTCACAGGTCAAAGACATTATCTCGCATTAAAAAACGTCTGTCAAATTTTTTATTGACAAAAATCCGCCAGTATATTAACATCTTTTTATCATCAGCTCATTGACAATCTCGCCCTAAACAATTGAAAGGAGGTGCGAAATGGAGGACAATAAAATGAAAGAGCGCGTTAAAGAATTGAAATGCATGGGTTTCTCTCATGCGCTGGCCGTGGTAATGGTTTGCAATGCACCGGAAGATTTGGATAAAGTGGTTGAACCATCGCTCGAGGACTGGTTGCAGATTTATATGACTGCTCCCATAAACTCGGTAATCTCCATCACTAGTCTCGGCAAAGCACGCCAATTAGCAAAAACGTTCGTAGAAATTTGCCAGGTTTATCTGGCAATAGTCAAAACCGAATCAAGCGATGCGAACGAAGCAAAACATCAATTGAGTGTGATCATTGATTCTGTAAAAGCCAGCGCTGACTATAATTTGGCGATCAACCTAGCCATAATCTATGAATTCTCGCTTCAATATGGTCTTTATAAACTGCGCGACCGCGTCAAGCAAGAAGTTGTTTCACTGGTGCTGAACGATCAAAGAAAAAACAGAGAACTTTCATTTCAATTGATTGTTGAATTTAGACAAATAAAAATTGGTGACACGACAGACCGCGGTCTCTCCAATGACCTTTGGCTCCTCGTACAAACATTAACTGTTTTTGATGAATGGCGCGCCATTTACAAAAAAGCCGAGTCAACTGAAATCCGCGAGTTGTCTCAAAAAAATCTTCTTTGTCTCGCCGGCAAAAACCAGTCTTTGTTGATTGTGCTGCACCGCGACGCAGTTCTTGAAAATAATAAACCATTCGTCACCTTGATTCAAGGAGAACTGCTCGTTGGAAACCTCTACGAACTATACATGACACTGAAAGACGCGGACGAAGAATTGAAAAATGCAATTGTCGCCAAACTGTATCAGCAAGCAACGGAAACGGAACCGCAAGACCTTGGCGCTTTCTACGATCAATTCCGCAATATACACAAAACCGAAGACTGGGCTGTTTGGCAGCCGATTGCGGATACGTTGTTTCATCGAGCAAAAACCACCACGGAAATCATTTCATTACTCACTCGCCTGAAATATCGAGACATGATCTCTCTGGATTACCATACAAAACTGCTGGCCTCGATCACTACTTTCGAAGAAGCCTGCGCGGTAGCTGAAAAATTTCCCTATTTGAGCTATCCAGCCGATGCCAGAGATCAAATAATCCGTAAAATGATCGCCTTGGCGACCAATTTTGACCGGCTTTTCAAGTCAATAACAACCATTAATACCAACACCGTCAGCGACGTAGAGTTGCTCAGATTATCTTTCCACACTCTGACCAATCTTGCAGGATTAAGTTTTGAAAAGTTGGCTAAACTCTATTCAGACGAATCATTCAAGTCCGTCGCTCGTGACGAAAAAGAAACGCTGCTGAACAAAATGGCTGAATCAGCAAAAACTTTGGCGGAAAAATTCGAAGTTTACAAAATCAGATACCAAAACACTGAAGGAAAAGCTACGGATATGAATAAGGCCAGAGAGTTGTGGGTGGAAGCAGGAAAAGCGGTCACCGCTGAACTGTCTTCACTGGACAACTGCTTGCTGTTTCTGTCATTGGATCATGAAAGTTGCTTTGTCGGCTGGTTCATCGAAAATCTGGTCGCAAAACTTCCGGTTGGAACTAACACTTTCAATGACGCGCTGCGCGTTTACACTGCAACGGCAAATTTCAAATCAAAGAACGAGTATTATTTCAATCAACCTCATGATCGACATGAAACTTACAAAAAATTAATGCAAGACGCCGGGAACAACCTGCTCCGCTTCACCACCAATATCCGTGAAGCTACGCAAGCTTGCGAAGCCGGCAAAACTGATCCAAAATTCTACGCTGAACTCGTGACCAAAGTAAAAACCTTCATTTAAAAAACAAAATCCCGTCTTTCTCAAAGTCGGGATTTTTTAATTCTTTGCTTTTTATTATAAAACCAATTGCGGAAACGGCCCCAATGCTGAAATCTTATCCGCTTCTCCTTTAGATAATGATTTCTTGGTCTCCAATGTTTCAACCAATGTATTTACTTTAATGTCCTCTTTCCGCGTCATCGCAACCAAATCACCGCGCACGTCAGCAATTTTATCGTCAAGATATTCCTTTGTTACCATTTTCGTTTCTAAGCGCCGAATATCTTCGTGTGTTGCCGCGGTCTCTGTTACAAAGACGATACTTTCCTGTAACGAAACAAAATTGTCTTTAAGAAACTTAATATCAGCTGAATGTTCCTCGGCTTTCGCCTTGAGCGTTCCCACGTCTTCCTTGAGTATTCCCACATCTTTCTTGAGTATTCCCACATCTTCCTTGAGTATTCCCACATCTTCCTTGAGTATTCCCACATCTTCCTTGAGTATTCCCACATCTTCCTTGAGTATTCCC
>JBBTXH010000023.1:0-10210 GCA_038062385.1 Patescibacteria group bacterium | reverse complement strand
GCGAATGACCTCACAATGGATGCCCTGACTATCGAGATAGACACTGCGGATTATGTTACTCCACAGGGAATCAAACACGGTTGTTATACGCTTGAATTCAATGCTGCCCTTGTCTGTGATAATCTTCCGAATGAAATGTTCGAAGAATAACAAAAAACCCGTCTTTCACAAAGGCGGGTTTTTAAATTCAACAAATTAATTATCGCGTTGAACGAGCAACCTCGCAAACGCCAACGCAAAAACAGCGACCAACAACCAACTTAAATTGAAATAATAAATTACAAATCCGGGCATCAATAACTCAAGCACTGCCAAGACAATAAAAAAAACAAAAAAACAAGAAAACAAGAAAGCACTTTCTCTTTGCAAAAACTCTTTGATGTTCATAATTAATTCTTCAAAGCTAATTGTCCGCAGGCGGCGTTGATTTCAGAACCAAAACTGAAACGTTGCGTCACTTGAACGCCGGCGTTTTCCAAAATGGTTTTGAATTTTTTAATTTGATTTCCACTCGACGCGCGGTAAACTCCGGTGTCATTGTAACGCACCAAGTTAACTAAATAATTTTTCTTAGTCATAATTTTTGCGAGAGCCTGCGCGTCTTCATCATGGTCGTTAACGCCGGCCAACAAAACATATTCAAACATTACTTTACGGTTTGTTTTCTTCATATAATCGTCAACTGCCTTTAGAATTTTTTTAACCGTAAATTTTTTACTCGTTGGAATCAGCTTTTCGCGCAAACGCTCGTCAGCCGCGTGCAAAGAAATCGCCAAGTTGACCTCTAGCTTTTCTTCGGCCAACTTTTCTATACCAGGGACTATTCCCACCGTTGAAATTGAAAATCTGCGAGCGCCAATATTCATTCCTTCCGGATCATTCATCAATCTGATTGCCGCCAAAACATTATCATAATTCAAAAACGGTTCGCCCATGCCCATGAAAACTATATTAGTTATTTTCTCGTCAACTCGGTTAAGTTGCCTGGCGAAAAACAAAACCTGCTCCACGATTTCATCAGCCGTCAGATTTCTTTTACAGCCAAGCTGACCGGTAGCACAGAATTTGCAACCCAGACTGCAGCCGGCTTGTGAGGAAACGCAAACCGTGCGGCGTTCAGCTTTTTCAGATGAATGTTTCATGAGCACAGCCTCAATCTTCAGTCCATCCGCCAGAGTAATCAACGCCTTTTCGGTTTGACCGTCTTTAGCAGAAAATAATTTCGCAGAAATTTTTATATCGCAACATTGACTAAGTTTTTCGCGCAATTCTTTGCTCAAATTCGTTGCCTCTCTCCAATCAGAAATCAGATTCTTGTAAATCGCTTCAAAAACCTGTTTCTTGCGATATTTCGGTTCGCCTTCCAGAGCTGTTTTTAATTGTGATGTATTCATATTTTGTTTTGTCGTTTTTCGTTGCGGTTGGGAACAAATATTTTCCGCAAAATATACCGGGCAACGGTAACGTTCGCGTAGGGAACAAAAATCTTTGTTCCCTACATCTTTGTTCCCTACATTTTTGTTCCCTACCGCGCAGCTTATTTAAATTTAACCCGCACATTATCAATCAATAAATCGCTATTTGTTTTTTCAATACCCGGCACAGCGACAACAAATCTGATTTTATTATTCTTTCTCTCCGCACTACTCAAATCAAAATCAAATTCTTGTTCCACAAACTTATCCGGCAAACCATTCATTTTAATCATATAAAAAGACCAATCGTTTACATTCAACTTCAAACCGAATTTCGCGTCAAGGCCGGTATTATTCAAATAACGCAAACTCACAGTCGCTTGCTTGAACTTGCGCGGAGAATAAACATCGAAATAAACCGGTTCGCCTATTATTTTTTGCCACTCAGAACTCTGGATGATTCTACCTACAGGATATAGTCCAAAAATAAATTTTCCTTGATCAGATAAATCGTGCCCATAAACAACCTCGCCAGCTGGCGCAAACTTTTGCCAAAATAAAAAAACCAATATTATAACAAAACCTATCAGCAGAATTGTTTTCGTGATTTTATATACCAGTTCCAATTGAATTTCCCTTTTCATGGAAAAGTGTTAATATAATTATACTGACAACTCTATGGCCAATCGTTTCTGGGCGCGACTTACTCTTGTCGCCCTCATTCTAGCAAATCTATACTCCTTGAAAAGCGTTTGGCTTGGATCAATCGTCGGTCTGTTTTTGTTATTAAATTATGGACGCCTCGCCGGGCGCTTGATTTTTCCGAACGCAGACCGTTTCTTCCAAGCGGCTTTTGGCGCATTAACCTTTATCGGCGCCAATAGCATTATACTATGGATTTCATTTTATTTGTATGGGATCAACACTCTGGTTTTTTCTTCTGCTTTAATTGCAACCTGCTTGACGGTTGAACTCTGTCTTCGGCGAAGCGATAAACCAAACAACGACACAGCAAAATTTAACTTTTGGCACAACCTAAAAATCTTTGTTTTTGATTTGAAACCGAAATCAGCCCTTGTTATTTATTTTGCGCTGATAACGATCAATTTTGTTCAACTATTTTTCGCGAGAACAGATGACGCCATCAGCTCGCCGTGGAATCTACTGCCGAAAAGTTTTTTTTATTTGTTCATCGCCGCGACGCTTTGCCTCATTATGATTCTGTTAAAAAACAAACTTCACCGGCTTTCCCTATTACTTGTTGTTCTTCATTTTTTTCTTTTTTCTTCAGTTGCTCTCATTGTCTACAAAATCGGTTACGGCTATGATCCGTTTCTGCACCTCGCGGCCATGAAGGAAATTTTAATCAAAGGATTTATATTACCGAAAACTTTATATTATATTGGTGACTATTCGTTAATAATCTTTCTGCATTATTTAACGCGGCTACCGCTTGAATTTTTAAACCAAGCGCTGTTACCGTTCAGTTTCGCTTTGTTTTTTCCAACATCAATATATTACGGATTAACAAAAGGACTGGGTTTTGAGAAAAATTACACGCTCATCGCCACTCTAGCCGGTTTATTCTTACCGATTTCATATTTCATCGCCACCACGCCGCAGGGTTTAACCAATTTGTTGGTTCTGATCATTATTTTCTTAAGCCTTATTAACAAAAACGAACTGTCCAAATTTTTTTTGTTATTCCTTTGTTTCATTACCATCACCATTCACCCTTTGTACGGCGTACCGATAACTTTGTTTGTTTTGTTTCTAACAGGTAGCGAACTTAAAAATATTGTTTATAAGAGAATAACTCAAATTTCAACCGCTTTGATCGGAACAATCATCTTTCCCGCGCTCTTTATTTCAAACTCCTGGCTGAATGGTTTTAAAATCAATCTTCATTTTCCGGATTGGAATTTTTTTGCCAACCAAATTTTCATTACCAAAACTTATTTTAATTTTGTTCCGGACTTATTTCATTCAATCGGCTTCAACTTAAAATTATTTTATCTAGGGATCGCGCTCTTCGGTCTGATTTTAATTTTTAAACACAAATCTTTTCAACATTACCGTACTTATTTGTTCGCCAGTATTATTTTGTTCATCAACTACTTTTTAACAAAATCAACCCTTGACTTTACCTTCAGCACCAACCAAAACGAACTCCAGTTTATGGCCAGAATTTTTGAGCTGGCGCTTTATTTTTTTCTGCCGATCTTCTTGTTTTTGATTTATAATTTTATCAAACACAATTTCGAACACAGCAACAATTTTCTTGGCAAACTATTTTCAGTTTCCGCTCTCGTTTCAGCACTCGCCATTTCTCTTTATTTTTCTTATCCGATCAAAGACAATTACAAAGATTCGCAAGAATACAATGTGACTTCAGCTGACATCAGCGCAGTTCATTTCATCGCTGAATACGCGCCAACCGATTTTATCGTTCTCGGCAACCAAATGCTGGCAGCGGCCGCGATCAATGAATTCGGATTCAAAAATTATTACCACGGAAACTTCTATTACTCGATTCCTGACGCCAAACAAGACAATCTCTATCAATTCTACGAGAACATGGTTTTTGACGCGCCGAATCGTGATTTTGCAGTTAAAGCAATGAGACTCGCCGGTGTCAATCAAGCGTTTTTTGTGGTAAGCGATTATTGGTCAAATAGCAAAAACATCGTAACTTTAGCAAAATCAACCGCTGATTCATGGCAAAGCATTGAAAATGGGAAAAACACCATCCTCCTCTATAAGGAACGTCCTATTGACAAATAGTTTCAAGTTTGCTATAATGCAGGCATAATTATTAAGAGTTTTGTTCAACTTAAAAATCCAAATAGCTTCAAAAAAGTTTTTTTGATTTAGTTACAAGACAAGAAGCCAATTACATGGACAGAGACAACAACTTTGGTTCAAGACCAATGGTGACCGGCAACTGGAAGTGCTCACAATGTGGAGCTGAAATTACTTCATTGCCATTTGAACCAGATGGTGAAAGACCAATCTATTGCCGTGATTGCCACCGCGCAAGACGACAAAATCGAAGAGAATTTTAATTCTTTTAGATAAGATTACAAAGATCCGCTTAGGCGGGTCTTTGTTGTTTATGCACAACTTGAGCTTGACGGTTTTCTTTTTCCATGCTATACTTTCGTTCTGTCGGGTGCCCTTCGATTCAGGCAAACACACACGGAGGTGCGAATGCAACAAATGCTCTCTCTCTCGACTGACAACTGGCAGGAAGAAATTCAAAGAATGAATTTGCCGGAAAAAATCATTGCTATTCTTCTTCAAGCTATCAAGTGTTATCTAAGTAAAGATGACTCTTCCTGGCCCAATTGCAACAGTGAGGAATTGCATTTGCTCCGCAGCCAAATTTCTTTCATTCTTATTGGCGAAGCTTTCCTGGAACCGCTAAAGTCCAACAATCGCCTCGTACTGTATTAGAAACAAAAATCCCGGCGTTCACATGCGCCGGGTTTGTTATTTTAAATTTAGGCCATGGATCTCAATTTTTTTATTCTTTCTTCAATCGGAGGATGAGTTGAAAAAATTGATTTCAACTTGCTCGAAGCAAACGGATTAGCAATGAATAAATGAGCAGTGGCCGTTGATTTTATTTTCAGCGGTTGATTTTCTTGTCCAATTTTTTCAAGTGCTCGCGCCAATCCTTCAGGATAACGAGTGAGCAAAGCGCCGGACGCATCAGCCAAAAATTCTCTTTTTCGTGAAATCGCAAGTTTAATTAGTTCCGCGACAAGCGGCGAAAGGATCACCATGACAATACCGACGATTAACACAATGGAATTTCCTCCGCCGCGATCATTGCTCGAAGATCTGTGTCGACCAAGATAACCGATCCGCCAAAACATATCAGCGAGAATCGCAATCGCGCCAACCAAAACAGCCACCAGAGTCATGAAACGAATATCGTAATTTCCAATGTGTGAAAGTTCGTGGGCAATCACGCCTTCCAGCTCTTCGTTGGCTAATTTCTCAATCGCGCCTCGCGTTACGGCGATGGAAGCAACCGCTGGTTTTCGTCCGGTGGCAAAAGCATTGATACTGGAATCTTCAATGAGATATATTTTCGGAACAGGCACTCCGGCGGTAATGCAGAGATTTTCAACCATGTTAAACACGTATTTGTTTTCTTCTTTGCCAATCTGTTTGGCGCCGCTCATGTACAGCGCGATTTTATCGCCTTGGAAATATGAAATCAGCGTCATGAAAAAAGAAACAGCCACGCCGATCATTAACCAAAAATACGGAAACTCGCTGGTTCCGTAAAAATAATCAAAAATATAACCCAGTCCGATTAAAACAACAAAAAAAATAAGTACTAAAAATATTGAATTTCTTTTATTGGAATCAATTTGGTTGTACATATTTATTCTGCGAATTCGATCAGAACTTTTTGCGAAATTTTTTGAATCGACGTAGCAATGTCTTTTTGCAGCTCATCAACCTTGTCATAATACACATCCCAAAGCTTGGTTTTCGCACTCACGTCCGTAGATTCAATTTCAGCGATATCCTTTTGCAACCCGGCTGTTAAAACGTCTCTTTGTTTTTTATAATCGTCTCTGATCTCCGCAAACCCAGCCTCTATTTCTTTGCTAATCCCAATAGCCCTGCTCGTTTTTTGTTTCAACATGTCCACCAAACCGGTTTCAAACTTCTGCAAAAATTCAGCACTTACGCCATGATTTTCGTAAATAGCCAATAAAACTTTCTTCTCTGCATCCGCTAAATATGAGTCTTTGATGAGTTTAAGCAAATCGTTATTTTTTTGTTTTTTATTGAAATCCATAGATTAAATATTTTTTAATTTTGAGCCAACAACTTTGGTCATGTGATACCCAAGACTACCCACTCCGGCAACTCCATGGCCCAAAAGTTTTGCGGTTTCAGTCACCCCTCTCATGAGCCCGGCGCCAAACTGCCCGCTGAACATCATACCGCAGGCCTTAACAATATTGATAGTGCTGTCAAACATTCCTTTTAATGAATCACCAAGCGCCTTCGTTACCGCTTCTTCACTTGACATCAAAGTTTTGTCAAAATTTTGATCCTTGCGAAAACGATCTTCATGCTTTTCCAGGAGTTCTTTCAGTTGAAACATTTTTCCGAACTCTGCTTTCAAGGTTGGATTGGCGGCGAATAATGCTTCTGCTGGAATTGAATTGCCGCAGGCCTCTTTGATAAAACCTTCCACGTCGCGACCATAGCGATCGAACATGGCCGCATTATTCGCGCAATCGCTTAGAACAGCATATACCGGCGCTTTGCTTTCAAATTTACGTTTATAATAATTCTCTTGTGAAGAGTAAACGCGCCGAAATTCAGCCGTGGAGAGCGCCATAGCCGGGCAAGGATAAGCTGGGTTGTCAGCGGTTTTCTTCAGTTCTTCAATTCCGTCCGCGCCCATTGTTTCATTAACCGCTGCGCTGATCGCTCGCCATTCTTTTGATTCATAATCAATCGCGCCGGAAACAGCTCTTTTGCGATTTAACGCGTCAAAGTAACTCCCCATTATACTTTTTTGCGCAGCTTCAATAGAAACGCCTTTTGTGTCAGCGTATTCCTGCGCTTCATGACGAAATTTAACTTCCGGTCCGCGTCCGATCAATTTTTCACCGGTTTCCGTAGCCGCGGTTTTAATTTTATCCCAAGTGCCTGCCATAAAAATCAATTTAAATTAAAACTTTACCTGCACTGCTTCTCTTTCCTTTTCGTCAGCGCCAAAAAATTCGTAAGCTTTGAAATTCAACATACTGTTTATAATATTGGTCGGGAAAACCTGAATCTTGGTATTGAAATCTCGCACATTGGCATTGTAAAATCTGCGGGACGCTTGAATTTTATTTTCCGTGTCGCTCAATTCGTCTTGAAGCTGTAGAAAATTTTGCGAAGCCTTTAAATCAGGATAATTTTCAGACAGAGCGAACAATGATTTCAAAGTTGAACTCAACATGTTTTCCGCTTGCGCCTTTTGTTCCAATCCCCCGGCGTTCATGGCCGCGCTTCTGGCCGCCACCACCTTTTCCAGCGTGCCTGATTCATGCTGCATATATCCCTTGACCGTCTCAACTAAATTCGGAATTAGATCATAACGCCGCTTCAACTGTACATCAATGTCGCTGAACGCTTCATCAACGCGATTTTTCTGACGAATTAATCCGTTGTAAACTGCGATTAACCAAACAGCGAGAACGACTATCGCGCCGATTAGAATTTTAAGTAATGTGGACATACTTTTTTCGTTAAAATAATTAGGATTATTAGATTTAGAACTTAAAACATGACGCCGCTATTATATAACCTGCTAAAGATTCTGAATCCCAATGAAGAATAATAGTTTAACCGAGACAAGGTTCAGAATGACAATTTGGGATGGGGCGGCGTAATCAGTAGATCAGTAGCTATCACGTAAATCTGTATTACTAACAATCAATAATTACACTTTAAGTCTCCCGCAAATATCCCCAATTGTGCAACTTGTCACTGTCTTCAAACCAACGATCTCCAATGTCCGTGCGATAATACATATCAGGAATCAAAATGTTTTGAATTCTGGAATAAACTTGGTGTTGCGCTTGCTTCATGGTCTGTCCGCAACCAACGACCACCAGCGAAACGCCGGAAGTGCCGGTCAAAACCCATTCGTTGTCAACCAGTTTCACGTCTTCAATATGTACGCCCTCTCCATTTGGTTTTTTGAAAATAACCACGGTCTCGCGCTGATGCTGTTCCAAAATTTTCAAATCAGCTCCATAAGGAAACGGAGAACGAACCAAACGCACGCCGATTTGAAATCCGCTTTTCGCCTTGAACCGCGTCAAACTGCCGTCAGCCAGTCCGTAAAGAAATTCGCTGATCGGCATATTGATTCCCTCTTGTTGAATAAATATCGTGGGATAACCGAAGCGAGCGGTAAATTCCAATGGGTAAATGCCGTTATTATTGACAATGCAATTCAAATCAATATAGCCAACGTACTTTTCCTCTTTCAGCTTCGGCTCCATTTTTATCAGCGTATTGTTGAAAATTTTATTGGGATCGCTCCAGAACATGGTCGTGCCCATTTCGCCGGTGGATGGTCCGATATTGCCGGGAAATAATTTCTTGTGTTCAAAATTAACATTGATCGGATAAACAAATTGACTGCCGTTAAAAAACGCGCCCACCGCTACTTCCACGCCGCCAACTTTTCGCTGAAGCTGATAAACTTTAATTTGTTTCTTTGCGATCTTCTTGTACGCTTCCAGCACTTGAATCACGTCCTTGCCGTCTTCTTCCTCGCCGACAAACAGAAACAACTTGATGTTTTGCGCTTCGCCGCTCGGCTTGATCACGTATTTACCGGGATTTTTTTTGACAAACTCAATACCGTCGTCAAGCGAAGTGAAATTTTCGTAAGGAATAATCGGAATGCCGTATTTTTTCAATTCTTCCTGCCCAAAACTGCGATCGTCTTCCAACATGTCAGTATAGGCCGAACCGCCGACCACCAATTTTCCTTTGGCGCGCATTTTGTCAGCCATCGTCCCATGACCGAGCACATCGTCAAAAATAATCACATCCGCCCAGTCAACTTCTTTTTCCCAGTTATCGCATTTCGGCACAAAGCCGTCGCCGATGTCAGCTTCGTCTTTATTGTCAATAAAATATTTTACGTCGTGGCCTTCTTTCACTACTTGCCAAGCAATGTCACTGATGAGCGCTTCATAAGAAACGAACAGAAACTTTTTTTTATCCATAAATAATGGAGGTTGGAGATTGGAAGTGGGAAGTTGGAACAATTTAACTTCTCGTTTCTCAATTCAAACGTCCGACTGTTTCATTTTAAATTAAATAAACTATAAAATAAAATCTCAACTTTCCCAACAATCCCAAAAATCTCACCACAATATCATTTTACCCTCTTATATAAATTATTACAAATTTTAAAACTAAAAACCGCCCAATGTTCATTGACATCAGGCGGGTTATTTTAACTACTGATTGTTTGTCTTACCGCCCAACTATTCCTGTTCATCGACAGCTGCGTTCGATATTTTCTAGAAGAATATCATTAAGCTCATGAATCAACTTCGTTTGAAAGTCAAGAAGCCTCGAACGAAGTGGAAAAAGAACTTCATCTTGTAAAAACGTTCTGCGCGAATCAGTGGTCTCCGTCTTGTCACATTCAGAGACCACTTCTTGTTCGATTAATTTACACATGGCTATAAGCTTTTCCAATCGCTTCTGGTTACTTGTCTTCTCAACTTGACGCCTCACCGTACTTGGTGGATGACTCAAGTCCGATACAACCGTTCCGTCTACAGCTTGCTTTTGTATGTCCTCAATCGACACATAGACATGTTCAGCCATGAATTTCCCCGATCGATCAGAATCGGGAACAAGCCCTTTTATCCTGACAGTCATTCCGACCGGGAATACATCCAATGGATAAAGGATCTCTCCTCCAGTGTCAACAAATGTATCGCCACGCCACACATCCGAGATATAGCAGTTTCCATTTTCAATACGACTTACTACACCCCTTAAAAATTCTTCAGAGCCAGCATGTATATCATCCATTGAGCACCTCCCTCGACAGATTAGCAAGCCAAAAAGATTGGCCGGAACACCATGCTCCAACCATATATTTACAGCTACTTGTAACAACTATTTCAACGAACTTATAGATATAAACTATATCAAAAGATGAGATGTTTGTCAATAGTTGTACTGTTGCAGGGTTGAAGTTACCTTTTGGGGATAACCCTGTAAGGTGAAAG
>JBBTXH010000022.1:0-5188 GCA_038062385.1 Patescibacteria group bacterium | reverse complement strand
ATAATTCCCTTCTCTCCTGTTTCTTCAATAATTTCAAGAAGCCCAACCTCGTTCAGAGCTCTCGCCAGTTCTGTGTATTGTTTTTGTAACTCAACGTCGAGCCAGTGTTCAAAAGAAAATCCCGGTTCATGGTCGATTATTGTTGGTTGTTCATGACGAGGCATAAAAATTATACTTGAATTTAGATAATACTTGATCTACATGATACGATTCTACTGATTAACGTGCGAATTAATTGAACTGAGAGATTAAGCGAATTACAGCGTGGTAATCTCACCTGTCTCAATTGAATTATGATTCTGCATTGGGATTCAAAATTTTTAGCCAGCTTGACGACAGCGGTGGTATGTTTGTTGTTTTTGTATTTTTATATATCTTTAACTATTGTATAAACATCGCCCGCGCCCATCACCAAAACAACATCCTCGTCTTTTTTTAGCTCATTAATCTTGCTCGTCGTTTCAGCTAAATTTTTCGTATAAACAATTTGTTTTTTGGGGTTAATCTTCTTTATTCCCTCAACCAAATCCGCTGAACTGATTTCAACTCCCTCTTCCCGTCCCGCCACATCATATATTTCGGGCAGAATAACAACGTCAGCCAAATCAAAACTTGTTAAAAATTCATTGAACAATTTTTTTGTTCGGTCATGTTGGTGCGGTTGAAACACCGCCACAATTCTTCTGCCCGGAAAAAACTCCCGAGTAGCTTTGATCGTGCTTTGTACGGCCGTGGGATGATGAGCGTAATCGGAAATAACCGCAACCTCTTCGTTTCTGATTACTTCAAACCTTCGCCAAATCCCCTTGAATTCTTTCAAACATTCCTTAATAATACCGATCGGAACATCAAGAGTTAAGCAAAATGAAATCGTAGCCAGTGCGTTGTAAATATTAAAATCACCCGGAATATTCAATTCAAACTCGCCGATATTATGGCCATAGTAAATAACGTCAAAAAATTGTTTGCCCGGCAACTTGCGAATATTGTCAACACCGACATCAGCACCACTCGCCAAACCATAACGGACAATCTTGCACTTGGGCAAAACTAATCGACGGACATTCAAATCATCGTTATTCATCACTAATAAATCGTCTTGCGAACGCAAATTATTCACGAACTGCTGAAACGTTTGAACAATATGATTCAAATCCTTATAAAAATCCAAATGATCAGCTTCAATATTATTTAAAACAATTGTCCATGGTTTGAGGAGCAGCATGTGCGCGCGATATTCACATGACTCCACCACGAACAAATCCGATTGTCCGTAATGAAAATTATAATCTAACTTTTCATAGCACGAACCTACGATGACGGTTGGATCTTTTTCAGCCTTGAGCAACACCGCGCCGATCATGGCCGTAGTCGTGGATTTGCCATGCGTACCGGAAACAGCGATTGTTCTGAAATCACGGCTAAGCTCGCCCAATATTTCGAAATAACTTCTTTGCGTTAAATTTAAATCTTTGGCCATTTGACGCTCCGGGTTTGTTGAAGGAACAGCCGCGGAATAAACAAACAAATTAAAATCAGGCGTAACATTGTCTGCCTTTTGTTCAGAGTAAACTTTGACGCCGATTTTCTGAAGCGCTTCGGTTATTTCCGATTGAACTAAATCAGATCCAACAACTTCAATTCCTTTAGCCACAAAAAATCGCGCCAAGGCTGAAACGCCGATGCCGCCGATACCGGAGATGAAGACTTTTTTTATGCTAGTTAATTCCATACTTTCATTCTATCGCAAAACGACTTTTTGTTCAATAAGGATAAACCGATACCAATCCTTAAATTCTCTGCTCCCATACGCCGGCGTATGGGAGCAGAGAACATATAACACAAATTTATGATTTTCTAATCTTTTCCCGTTCTTTAACGGCCTTCTTATAACCACCCCGACCAAAACTCAACCAACGTTCAACTTTAGCAATAGTAGTATTTCCACAATGCAACTGTTCGCGAATTTCTCTATAGGCCATTCCTTTTTCCAACAATTCAGCAATAAGCAACCGCCTAATGAACATTAACCTTTCTTGACGATTTAATAAATCCTTCAGGAAATTACGAATCATTCCACTTGTCTCAAGCCGACTGAGAATTTCACAAAATTGATTCATTAAGCGATCTTGTAATTCGTAAGAAATTCTTTTTTCATTATATTTGGCCATATGTTTTTTTGTTGCTCCCATACGCCGGCGTATGGGAGCAGAATTAATTTCATTAATTATGTTTTCATTATATCAAAAATAATTTAAAAACACCCGTATTACGAGTGTTTTGGTTTATTCTTTCTAAAACTTCGCTAGTTCAGGCTTCGCGTCCAGCAGTTCCAATACCGTATGGATTTTTAATCCTGAATTGACCAGTGTCACCGCGTACATGATACGCGCCATGTCCAAACCGTAGATGTTTATCGATTTAATCGCGGACTTTGACCGCTCAATATGCTTCTCCTTGCACGCTGCTAATTCACTTTGACAATAACGCAAGTGGCTATCTAAATAATCCCCTTCAACATGGCCGCATTGGTATCTTTTTTCGCAATCGCTCGAGAGTAGCTGAACCGTCAACGCTTCTTGAGCGCGTTTGTACTTGTCCGGTGAAATGTATGACGAGTATAAGCTATCGTTTGCCAAGTTGAGCGCCGCTGACACAAAATCAGTCCTTAAATAATGATCAAACAGTTCTCTGGCTAAATCACCACTTGAAAAATAATCGGGAGTACAGCTATTCGCCAACGTAAACGCAGCATAATAATTCTTATCCTCTCGCAACTGATGCACGCGTTCAATGACAGCAACGACATCCATCTTTCGAGCCAATTCGTCATATTCCAGATTGCAAATACGCGCGAGCTCTCTGGCTCTTTCGCATCCGTAATTCCCGACCGCCTGATCGCGAACTTCACGGCATATTCCAATCAATTCTTCATGCGAAATATCATGATCCACGACATACCGTCTAGCAAAATCAATATTACTTCGATATACCAATTCGTACTTCAATTCAGCAATCGCCGTACCATGCGAAACTTTGCAAACTGTGAAATACAGAGCCAAACCGACAGCTATGACACTAGAAACACCGATTATGATTTTCCAACGGGCTCCAGATTTCTTTTCTTGTTCCATTTCAGAACCTCCTTTTGGCTTTCGCCAAGTTTGTAAAAGATCCAGAACCAACTCAACCTTAACAAATTTATTTCAATTTGGCAACCGTCACAATATTTTCCCCAAACAACCACCAACTCCTCTTCCCGCGTTTACTGTAGTAATTTTTTCCAACTGTAAATCCGTTGTTCGCGAGTAACCGTTTAATCTCATTTCTCGTAAACGCATAATAATACAATTCCGCTTCATTCTCCCCGCTTTTCCATTTTGTTAAAACATTTTTCCAATCCAAAATTATGCTTCTATGCTTCGATGTTTCTATGCTTCTATGCCGTTTCTTCCAAACCGACTTTTTACTTAAAATGTTCCACAAATTCCAGTTCGACATCAACAAATAGCCACCGGGTTTCAAAACCTTTTTTATGTTTTCAACAAACTGAACGTGCTTATTCTTCGGCAAATGATTCAAAACCGAAACGCACATAACAACGTCAAATGATTTTTCAGGAAAATCCAAATTCAACGCATCCCTCATTAAAAAACTCTTTTCAGGAAAACTTTTCTTCGCGCAAACAATAAGTTCTTGACTAAAATCAACGCCCAAATAATCAACTGCCTTGTCTTTCAATAAACCAATCAACCGCCCGTTGCCGCAACCTAAATCTAACAACTTGTCGCCGTCTTTTATCAACTCGCTAAAAACCAAAACATCCGGCCAGACATACGCCCGGGAAAACGAAAATTGTTTGGCGATTTTATTATAGCTTTCTCTATTTAACTCATTAAAATCCATATTTGAAGAAATACTAAATTCAGGTTATAATACGATTAATTTAATAATAGCATAATTATCCTATTATATGCCAAAAACAAAAAAACTTCAACCTCTGCTCGTTTTGTCTCTCTTCATCTCTTTATTATCACCAATTCCAACCAACGCCGCCTCCTCTCACGCAGGAAAAATTTATTTGCAAGTGGAGCAAAATGGCGAAGCTTGGTATGTCAATCCGGTTGATGGCAACCGATATTATCTTGGTCGCCCAGCTGATGCGTTTAATTTGATGAGAACTCTAGGTCTCGGCATTTCTGAAAAAAATATAAATAAAATTCCAATCGGTCTTTTAACCACTTCAGACATTGACACTGATCAGGACGGTTTATCCAATGATTTGGAATCCGCTATCGGCACCAGTATCTGGAGCGGCGACTCTGACAACGACGAATTTGCCGACAAAACAGAAATTGAAAAATGGTTCAATCCGCTCGGCAAAGGCATTTTGAAAAAAAATAACGCGCTGGCGAATAAACTGTCCGGCAGAATCATCCTGCAAAGCGAAAAACACGGCGAAGCGTGGTACGTAAATCCAAAAGATAAAAAACGCTATTTTCTCGGCCGGCCGCAAAACGCTTTTGAAATCATGTACAATCTCGGCATCGGCATCACCAATTCCGGCCTGGCGAAAATTCCAACCAAGTATGTCAGTGTTGGTCTCAAGGTCAATGATCTTTATGAATTAAAATATCCGGACGGTTGGGAGAAATCTTGGCCAACGATTGATGGATATTACAATAAAATCCCAATAACCAATATTTTAAAAATCAAACCAACCGTTGATGCTGGTTATCTGGAAGTATTGGCACTCGAAAGTTCAAAAGATTATACGCTCGGAACTTTTCAAGTCGCAGATACTCCCAAAACAGAAATACTGTTGAGTGACAATTTAATGATTGGCGTCAAACCAGCGTTAAAACAAATTGTTAAATACAACAGCAAAACCAAACTTGATTCGCAAGAAATTAACAAAGGCGCTGAATTTTTTCTTGATATCATGCTTTCAACCACTGAATTTATCCACTTGCACATGATTATCTACGAAGAAAAAGACGTGGAACTGTATCAAAAATATTTCAATCAGATTGTAAAAGATTTTAAATTGCTTTAAATTGTTAGATTTACCAGCGTTGTTTACACTTGGTTATAGATTACTTTTCTGTTGGTTGTCGTGATTATGTTGCATTCCACGGGGTCTGGCCGTAAACCACTCCTTCGTCGGGTTCACGGTAAAGGTGAACTC
>JBBTXH010000021.1:3006-3609 GCA_038062385.1 Patescibacteria group bacterium | reverse complement strand
AATTTTAGATTAAAACCAGTGTCTGTAGCACACATTTTTTACCATTTCACCCGGAATGAGGGAGAGGATGAGGATGGGGATGAGGGTAGGCTAGGAGGGAACGGATAAGTTTTTTATTAACCCCATTAACATTTTTGATAGCGATTCTGTTTCGTCGTATAAATCAGAATAAGAATTATCAATGATTTCGTTATTGCTTTTTAATATTTTTAAAATAGCGGCACGTTCAAAAACAGAACCTCTCGCCATAATATAAAAATTCCTTTTATCTTTTTTTAAAAAACGACCCGCGTCCTCGGCAATGTTCAAAACGATTGAAGTAGAAGCGCGTTTAAGCTGGTCTTTTAAAAAATTATCAACTGGAGATGACTTAAGAAAATTAAAAATAGCATTATTGAAACTTTCAGCTGTTTTGTAAACAGTTAAATTTTCAAAATCAAACATTTTTTTGTTTTTATTTTGTCTTACTTACCCTCCCCCTCATCCACATCCTCTCCCTCATAATTTTGGTGGGTCCGCTGGGAATCGAACCCAGGACGCCCAGCTTAAAAGGCTGGCGCTCTAACCGACTGAGCTACGGACCCGAAACTACTTGTGCGCAAG
>JBBTXH010000021.1:2449-2906 GCA_038062385.1 Patescibacteria group bacterium | reverse complement strand
AGTTTCGGGTAAACCCGCTACTGCTTGCGCGCTACACTATTGATTCGCAAGAGTTTCGGGTAAACCCGCTACTGCTTGCGCGCTACACTATTGATTCGCAAGAGTTCCGGGTAAACCCGAAGTATCTCGCGTGATTATTTTAAGGGACTCTCTTGATATAATTTTTAAAGCTTTTCTTCCTTGGTTTGTTTTGAAATAACGTTCTCGTCGCAGTGCATCTTGTTCACTTAGGAAAGCCTCGAAAAACATTAATTTAAACGGCCGTCTGTTTTTTGTTGAAGGAACTATCCCGCGTTGATGTTTTTCCAATCGTCTGTAGACGTCATCAGGCGTATATCCGACATAAAGTTTTTTATCAAGCAGGCTGATTAGTACGTAAACAAAAAACATAGTTTACCGAGGTTTGAATTTGATTTTTTATAAACGGTTTACCATGAATCAAATTGTTTCTTCGTAA
>JBBTXH010000021.1:0-2349 GCA_038062385.1 Patescibacteria group bacterium | reverse complement strand
GTAACGGTTTACCAAGAATCAAATTGTTTCTTCGTAAGTAACGGTTTACCAAGAATCAAATTGTTTCTTCGTAAGTAACGGTTTACCAAGAACCGAACCGCAGTTCTGGTTCTTGGTCGGGGATGAGAGACTTGAACTCTCGGCCTCCTGCTCCCAAAGCAGGCGCGCTAGCCAACTGCGCTAATCCCCGAAACTACTTGTGCGCAAGAGTTTCGGGTAAACCCGTTACTATTGCGTGCCACATTATTGATCCGCAAGAGTTTCGGGTAAACCCGTTACTGCTTGCTAATTTTTTAATTAACGGTTTACCAAGAACCGAACCGGAGTTCTGGTTCTTGGTGCCCGAGGCCAGAATCGGACTGGCGACGCCAGGATTTTCAGTCCTGCGCTCTACCACTGAGCTACTCGGGCTTAATTAAAATATGGTTTACCATGAAGTGAAGGGAAAACTTTGATTTAGTTAAAAACTAACTCGCTTCTACTTCATGGTGGGCGCGGGAGGAATCGAACCTCCGACCTCAGCATTATCAGTGCTGCGCTCTAACCAACTGAGCTACGCGCCCTGAACCACTCGCTACGGCTCGGGTTCAGGGTAAACCCTGATTTCAAGTTTAATGTTTCTTGTCTTGCTCGGGTTCTGGGTAAACCCGATCATAATTACCCTCATCCCCATCCTCTCCTTCTTCCTGAAAATGGGTGGCAAAGGAATCGAACCCTTGACATCTTCGGTGTAAACGAAGCGCTCTAACCAACTGAGCTAGCCACCCACATTTTAAATTCAAAGTCCGAAACTCTCCGCCAGAGGCGGATTCGCCTCCATGCCAGAGGCAGGTCGTCCTTCGGCGACTGGCGGAAAATAAAAAATAAAATCTAAATGCTAAAATTCAAAATATAAATAACGAAATAAGGAAGCGAGATAAAGTGGTAAGCGAGAAGAGCAAGATAAGTTAAAACAATTATGCAACCTATAACCTTACTTCTTACCGTCTTCGCACCCATTTAACCCTTTTACCCCTTTCCCTTCATGTCCCTCGTTAGTCTAAAAGGTAACGTTATTATAGCAGAAAATAAATGATTTTTTCAAGGGGCAAGGGACATGGGCAATAATACACTTTATTATTGCTCTTGACAAGTACTCTTAAGTACTGTAAGTTGACTAGAACTCCATGGCAGGGAGAGCCAAGGGTCTTTAACAACTAAAAATGAAAGGGAGGAAGAAACATGCCTGACAACGCACTGGATTTCCATGAAAGACGTCAACTGGTTACGGTTGAAGTAGAAAAAGCGGGAGTTGCTTTGGCCGTTGAAGATCAAAATATAAAAACGCTAAGAAACGTATTGTTAGTTCACTTGCAACAAGTTCTTGGTTCTGAGGAGATGCGACTTCTTGATATTAGCAGTGTTCAAGTTTATAATGACTCGATGAAGAGATGGTATATGTTAAGAATAAGCGCAACTGAAGCTGAAAAGCTACGTGATGCGTATGATATGGTATTTAATGATTTTTCAGGCGAACAACTGGCAGTTCCTCCGATTGTTGGCGACAAGCCGATACCGTCTCCTGATGGTGGAGAAAAAGGAGACGTTCCTCCTCCAAGTGCGGGGAAGAAAGATGATGTTCCTCCGCCTGAAGAGAAGAACGATTCAAGTGGTGATACTGCTGGTTTAAGCGCCGGCGCAAAACGCGTTCTTGAAGAGATAGTTGCCTCTAAACAATATAAAAAGTTGGGAGGGCCGGTGCGTCTCCTCGCGCTCATTACTTCAACTTCGTTGGCTTCAAGATGGTTTACCAGTGTTGAACTTTGCCGGCACGTGAGAACGCTTGACCCGCAGTTTTTTATGAAAAACAACGACATCTTTTTTGCTTTGAATGGCGCTACGAGTAGCCAAACAAAGTTTTTTGATAAAAAGCCGGCAACCAAAGAAGATATCAAAGAACTGAAGTCGCCGCGAGCTCAATTTTTGTATCGGATGAATGATGCCGGCAAGTTGCAGGTTAAGAAACTCTGGGCGGCACATACCCGCAAATTACAGAAAAAGAAGGATTAAGCTACTATAGAAATAACATCGAGAGATCATATTCTCTCGATTTTTGTTTTAATTAAGTTGTTTTATAGCGACCCATTGACAAAATTTGGATTAACTGCTAATATCACTTGAATGTTTTAGTGTTCTTTGGACAACCAACACAAGGAGGAGCTATGAAAAACGTGCTGGTGTATCTTACGGAAGTGGAGAAGAAAGTTTTTGAATTTTTTGTTTCAGCGGTAGTGCTCGAGGAAATAATTAAAGGGAAACCGCTCGTCGGTCGAATCGGTATCAGAAACGGCGATTTGAAAACACTTCTCG
>JBBTXH010000020.1:0-9354 GCA_038062385.1 Patescibacteria group bacterium | reverse complement strand
AATATTTCGACAAATAAGTTTATCGCGATGCTCCGCAGGGTTACTTTTTGACGCCAAAAAGTAACCAAAAAGCGCCGGGGCTCCGTCCCTCGATGTGACATCGGGATGACATGGCTAGACGATCACGAACGGAGTTTACACTGAGCGCGGGAGCGAAGTGCCCCGGACCCCGTGAAATGCAACGTAATCACGACAAATTATAAAAAGATGATATTCAACTAAAGTGTAAACAACGCTCTGATTTCTAACATGTAAGGTATGGTAGCATTAGATTGAAGGGGATAATTTATTGTCTATATATTAGATATTCAATTTCGAATTGATTTGTTTTAAAAAAAGAAGCTCCGACAGCACGCTTGGCGTGGTCAGAGCTATGAGGAGAGGTCGCGTTACTTCGCGTAGCGACTGCGGAGGCAGGCGTTATTAGCCGCCTTTCGCCTTACTTCTTCTTCGTCGATCTTCTTTTGCGCTGCTGTTCCAGCGACTTTGACCTCTGCCCGCAGTTCACGGAACTGCGTAAGAAAGTCATTCAAAAGCTTCTGTTGCAGAACTGTGTCTGTGATCCCATCTTCAGCCAGATTGGTGGAGCAGTTTTTGGAGCGGGCTCTTGGGCAGGAGATTCTCAATAGTGGGGTGGAACACTTCAAACTCTCGTCTTCATAAGTAATTTTTGAGTAATCAACAGTGAGCTTTAGAGTACCTTTTCTGAAATTAATAGGAAAGTCGAAAATTGAAGGAGTCATTGTCCAGAAACCAAGAGAATAGCTGCGATTCCTAGGCATATACAGGCTAGGAGAATCGGGTGAGTTGGCCTGTTTTCCGGATTCAGTTGTCGCGATCGTTCCTGTCTCGTCTACGAGAATAGCACCTTCATTGTTATTAATCTCTGAGCGTCCGCTCATCAACTCTTCCATCACTTCATCTGTCAGCAACTCGTAGATTGGGTCGTCTTTCGGACGATTGTCGATGATGTATTTGCGGTGGTCTGCAACGAAAAAAGCATAGTAGCAGGCCAAAGCGACAAAAAGTAGGATTACTGATATCCCGATGGTAACTTCACGAGACGACATTTGTACCCCCTTTGCTTGGGTGGTTAAGGAACAGAACAACAAGTAATTATAGCATCAAATCTAAAGATTGTCAATGTAAAAAGGTGTTTTTGTGTAAATTTATTCATAAACGGTAGGGGTAGAACATTGTTCTACCCCTACCGTTTTATTGCGACCATCAATCATTGATTGGTTTTGACGAACCCCATAAACCATCATAAATCGCGCTCATGGTTTCATTGAATTCTTTGGACTGGATCAGGATAGCGGACAATTCCTCAAGTGAAGAAATAACCAGCACTTTGTCGTCGTAGAGACAAATAACTGACTTGAATTTTTCGTGCATGACTTTTGGCAAGATGCGCGGATTTCTTTGCAGGAGCGCGCCTTTGGTAATGTATTTGTGAGTGTCGCTGGTCTCCCAAAGTGAACGAGCGGTCAGGCCTCGTTTTTTTCTTGTTTCAACGAAATACGCGGCATAGTTTTTATCAAATTCCGAAAAAAAGTTTTTCACCGGCGCAATAATATCCCAATGATTTGATTTGCAGTAGAGAGCGTCTTCAATCACCAGTTTTATTCCTTCAATTCCAACGTAATGCAAAACTTTCATCTTGGAGGTTTCTTTTTTTGTTAAGGGAGCGAGTAAGGGCAGAATTGAATGAAAATCAGCTTTCTGTTTTTCCATGGCCGCGATTTTTTCGTCAAGGAGTTTCTCAATATTTTTCGGATCAGTAACCGAGAACGCTTGTTTGTTAGGAGTTTCTTTTTTCGCGCACAAGCCTTTTTGCATCAGCGTTTCAATCGCGTGGTAAATTGTCGTGCGCTTGATATTGGTTTGCTTGACCAGTTCGCTGATCGTGAATGATGAAAAAGAAAGGCCGGTTAAATAGATTTTAATTTCGGTTTCGGTCAAGCCGAATTTTTTTAGGATTGAGTTTATTTGATTCATATACTTTGATTTATTATACAGTCGAGCGTTGTTTACATTTTAGTAAGAGGTCATTTTTATAGTTCGTTGCGATTACATTGCATTTCACGGGGTCTGGCCGTAAACCACTCCTTCGTCGGGTTCACGGTAAAGGTGAACTCATTTGGCTTGCCCTGCACCGGAGCCCTGCCGCGCAGGCAGGCGTAGCGACTGGTGCAGGGCGTCAAAAAGTAACCCTTCGGAGAATCGCGATAAACTAATTTGTCGGGATAATCATTGATCCCGTAGAATAAGCTATATATAACGCTGTCAATTCCTACATTTGATTGTAGCAGAAATATAAATATTGTCAATACTGAATTGTAATTATTTTAAGCTAATTTCAGCTACTTTATTAAAGTGTCATCAGTTGATTGTAAACACGTATTGGCAATAGCTGCTTGAAATTGTATAAAGAAGGTGGATGTACTTTGACAATCTACAACCTCAACAACCGGAGGCAACCATGATTATTGACATCCACGCGCATACGAGCAGTCACAAGATGTGGGGTTTGCACACCGAGGACGCTTCAATCGGAAAATTAAAAGCAGAGGCAGAAAAGTTTGGAGTGAAAAAAATCGCGCTCATGGCCACTTATTTTCCATTCAAGGGAACAGGATTGCACAATCTGGAACTCCTGGAAAGAATTAAAGATGAAAATTTATTTTTGGCGTTCGGCAGTTTGGACGCGATGAATGATTTTGAAAACGGAGTTAAAGAATTGAGCGAGTTATTGCGAAGAAAGCTGATTGCCGGAATTAAACTTTATCCGGGTTATCAGGATTTTTCCTATCATATTTTGTTTGGCGTTGAATTGTTTCAAATATTCGAACTCGCCGAGTGTCATAAAGTCCCGATCATGTTTCATAGCGGCGAACTGCATCACTGTTGTTCACGTGAGACAAGAGCGGCTGGTCGAGGCAAATGCGGCGCAGATGGTTGCTTTGTGGAGCGTTTGCAGTATCAAGCTGAGCCGCGTTACCTCGGCCGATATGCTCAATTTTTTCCGGAAGTGAAATTCATTTTCAGTCATCTCGCCAATCCGTATTTCAAACAACTGCGCGAACTCATGACCGCGTATCCGAATGTTTATACTGATATTTCCGGACAGTTTCTTTCAGGCTCGGATGAAGATACACGAGAATATCGCGAAACGATTGTCCATGAAATAAAAAAATTTCTGGCCTTACCAAAAGGAATTGACCGTCTCATGTTTGCCACGGATTTTCCTATTCAGTCTTATGCAGATTCTGTTGATTTGATTGAAGCTTTGGGTCTAAGCAACGAAGAAAAAGAAAAAATTTATTGGCGAAACGCGAGCCGCGTTTTAAACATTAAAATGGAGGAAGAAAATGAGAGTGATCAGAAATAATGACACGATCAAAGTGACTTGCTCTCACTGCAAAAGCGTTTTGGCGGTGGGCGTGAGCGATGTCATGGTGATTGAACTTTGCCATCATGGACCGGGGCAGTTTGTTCATTGTCCTCTTTGCACAGCAACCGTTGGTATTCCATTTGATAAAATCCCGGTTCATTGGAGGGATCGCCTTTTTGAAGATTGAACAAACAGGACAGGAGGATAACCATGAGAATCCTGATAACTGCCGGAGCTACGCAAGTGCCGATTGATCAAGTAAGAGCGATTTCCAATATTTTCAAAGGCAAAACCGGTACAGAGATCGCTTATTATTTATATTGGAAAAGTAATCATCGCATTACCTTGGTCACTTCAAATCCGGAATTGGCAGAAGAATATTGTGATGAATACGTTGAGCTGACACAGAATATTGGCAGTTTGTTTGATCGACCGATTCCCTTGATCATTCCATATAAAACATTTGATGAGTTGGCAAGAATTATGGAAAAAGAAATTCGCACCGGAGATTATGATGTGGTTATTCATTCAGCGGCCGTCAGCGATTATCGCGTGGCCGGTGTTTATCTGAGTGATGATGGAAAAATGGAAGAAGTTGATTGCACGAAGAAAATTTCATCAAAGCACGCGGAAATTTTTCTGAAACTTGTTCCGACTTATAAAATCATTGATAAGATTCGCCGTGAATGGGGATTCAAAGGAACCTTGGTTAAGTTCAAGTTACAAGTTGGCGTGAGCGATGAAGAGCTGATTGAAATTGCCAAGCGAAGTTGCGTGGATAGCGACGCGGACTTTATTGTGGCTAACTGTTTGGAATGGGCGAAAAAGCGGGCGTATATTATTGATCGAAAAGGTAAGGTTGAAAAAATCAGTCGGAAGAAGCTGTCTGAGGCTTTGTTGAAGAGGTTGTCATGAAAATATTTTTTGGTATTACCGGAAGCGTGGCCGCTACGCTCGATGAAAAATTGATCAACGCGTTGATTCATGCTGACCATGAAGTGAAAGTGGTGAGGACGTTCAGCTCATTGTATTTTCAGAAAAAAAGTTTTTGGAAGATTTTGTTCAAAGCGTTTTGTTCGAAAGTTTTCAAAACAAACATGGCGCAAAGTTCACGCGTTGAAAGTTGGACTGACTTTGATGAATGGCCGGGATGGTACTATAAAAAAAATCAGAAAATTCTACACATTGCGCTGCGCGATTGGGCGGATGTTCTCGTCATTGCGCCGCTGTCAGCCAATATGTTGGCGAAGTTGGCTAATGGACTTTGCGATAATTTGTTAACTTGCATTGTCCGAGCGTGGAGCTTGGATAAACCAATGATCGTGGCGCCGGCCATGAACACAATGATGTGGCAACATCCGGTAACAAGCGAACATTTGAAACGACTTGGAAGCTGGTACAAGCTGACAGTCGTTTCACCGGTCAGCAAAAAGTTGGCTTGCGGCGATACTGGGATTGGAGCCATGGCGGAGATTCAGAATATTGTCAGAGCGATCAATTGAATTCGTTGATTGTATATTGATTACAGAGCAAATAATATTTTGCTCTGTTTTAATTTATGATTTATTCCAAAGATTAACAAAGATCGCCTTGTTCATGTCAGCCAGTTCCTGATTTTCAATCACCACGGCGACAAAATCGTGGAGAAGCGAAAACATGGCGATTTTGTTTTTCCAAATATAGGTTAAACCCATGAATTTCGTGTCATTGGAAATAAGTCGTACTTCGCGTAATTGGTTGACGCCGATCTTTTGCCGCTCGCGGGCTTTCGGCGTGTCGCGGAGCAGTATTTGAAGTAAAATTTTTCGTTTGATTCGTTCGTCAAGAAAATATTGCAGATGCCAATCCTCCAGTTTTTCTAAAAGTTCGTCAGCGCCGCCCCAACCGTACAATCTGTCAGCTTCGTCCAGAATTTCTTGCATGACAATTTTAATTTCTTCCAGGCCTTGATAAAAGCGCACGTTTGGACGATCTTTGGAGGAATTTGATCTGGCGTTAAGCTCGGGTAAAATATTTTTTAAGGCGTCAACTTTGTTTTGCGCCAGCCGTACCAGCCGCTCCGGCTCCGCAGCCGCGTAATAGTTGATTCTTTTTTTTGAAAAATTATAAACAAAGCCTTTCTTTTTCAATACCTCAAGAACTTCATAAACCGTTGTTCGAATGAGCTTGGCCTTCTGGCTTATTCGGGGCACGGAAGCACTGCCCAATTCCAGCGTTGCTAGATAAACCTGGATTTGTTTTTCGTTGAGTCCGCAGGACAAAAGAGTTGATTCTATTTTCATACAGTTAATTATGTCGTATTATTACGACTACATTTTATATTATAATTATATCTAAGTTTAGTTATTTTGTCAATGACTATAAAAAAGTTGTCGTTAAGTATAGACATTAACAACCAAAGATCGTATAATTAGACATTGATAAATTAACATAAAAACTATGAAAAAAGTAATTGTTTTTGGATTAGTGGCTGTCTTGCTGCTTGGCGTTTTCGCTGGTTGCGTAGGGCGGCAATCGGATTTGCCGACAATAAAAATTGGCTATCGCGGACATGACGCGTATTTGCCGCTTTTTGTCGGTATGGACAAGGGCCTATTTGAAAAAAACGGTTTTCAGGTTGAGCCAATCAAATTTGAGTCAACCAATCAGCTGATGGAAGCCATGCTGGCCGGCAGAATTGACGCTTCGCTCGGCGGAGTCAACACGATTTTGCTTTACACGTTGGACAACAAATCTCCGGGAAATTTTAAAATTTTTTCTTTGGTCAATGAAACCAAGGAACAGCCGGTTTCCGCGTTGGTAACAAAAAGCGACGCCGCCTATTTGAGTGTTCAAGATTTGCAAGGAAAAAAAATCGGTACGCATCAGGGCTCGTCAATCAAATTGCTTTACAACGTGATTGCCGATCAAAATAAATTGACCGCGCAACTCATGCAAATGGATCAGAATATGATTTTGCCATCGCTCACCGCGGGTCAACTCGATGCTGGAATTCTGCTCGAGCCGTACGTCACCATTGGCTTGCAGAAAAAAGCGATCAAGGTATTGGAGCCGGCAGTATTTGATAAATATCTTATGACCGAGACACCGCTTGAAGCCAGCGTCGTTTCCAGTAAATGGCTGAAAGAACAGCCGGAATTGTTTGTTGCTTTGAAAGAGGCAACTGATGAGGCGATTGATATTATTAATAATAATCCGAAATCAACGCTTGTCAGTTTGTCAAAATACACTCCGATTGACAGCGCCACGGCTGAACTATTGCCGATATCGCATTATTTCAAAGCTGAAGAAATCAAACCAGAAGAATTGAAAAAGTTTGGACAAAAACTGTTGGAAATTGGCGAGTTGAAGAAAGAAGTGGATATTAATCAGTGGTTTATAAAATAAATTGATGAATGTTAACACGCCATATGTTGAAAATTGAAGAATTGAAAAAAAGTTACAATGGCGTGCCAATTCTTGGTAATGTATCTTTCAGTTTGCCGGCAGGCGAGGTTGTCGCTTTGCTTGGTCCGAATGGAGCCGGCAAGTCAACTTTGCTGAAAATAATCGCCGGACTGGAGTCAGCGGACAGCGGCTTTTTGCGCCAGCGTGAAAGCGCGAAAAAATTGGATATTGGATTTATTTTTCAAAATCATCATGAATCATTATTGCCGTGGAAAACCGTCAGCGAAAACATTGAATTTGTTTTAGAGGTAAGAAAGGTTGAGCCGGCGCTGCGCCGCGAAACAGTAGGACGTTTGTTGCAGGAATTTGGTTTAGTTGAGCATGCGAAAAAATATCCGTATCAGCTGTCGGGCGGATTATCGCAATTGACGGTTTTGGCGAGAGCTTTGGCAGTAAAACCGGAAATATTGTTGCTGGACGAGCCGTTTTCGTCGCTGGAATATCACACGGCGAACAAATTACGAAAAATTTTTCAGGACATTTTGAAAAAAAATAAAATCACGGCCCTGTTGGTTACTCATTCGGTAGAAGAGGCGTTGGTTATGGCCGATCGAATTGTTGTTTTGTCGCAGGCGCCGGCGCGCGTGGTCAAAACAATTGACAATAAAAATCGCGGATCAATGATGCAAGAATTATCTTTGCGGGCAGAGGTCGTTAAAGCGCTGGAAACAGTGAATGTATGAAAGAATATTTATGGCATTTGTTAATTTTTTGTTTTGCGATGTTGTTTTGGTTGATGCTTTTTTATGGCCGCGTCTTCAACGAGTTACTTTTGCCTGAACCGCTGATAGTTTTGCGGGAATTGAGCGAACTTTTGGTTATGAAATATTTTTGGCTGGATTTTGTTTATAGTGTCGGGCGAGCGCTACTCGGATTTACCATTGGCGGCGCGGCCGGCGGCATGTTGGGCTTTCTTTTTCCTGGTTATTCTACCGCCGGCCGCGCGCTTCGTCCTTGGATTGATTTTTTACGTTCCATTCCCGGGCCGAGTTTAGTGCCGATCTTTATGTTGTTCTTCGGTCTCACTGAATCGTCAAAAATTTTGTATATCAGTTTTATTGTAGCGCTAATCGTAATTGTTGGCGCGATCAATGGAACGGAAAACGCGAATTCAACGCGCCGGTTGTTTATCAGAAGCCTGGCTTTGAGCAGGACGAGAATGTTTTTCCAATACATTTTGCCGGAGGCTCTGCCGTATATTTCCGCCAGCGCAAAAATCGGTTTGTCCTATTCGTTTGTCGCCACGGTAGTAGCGGAAATGCTCATGAGCACTGAATATGGTTTCGGCCGTCGGATTATTGAGTATCAGATGGTTTATGAAACCGCCAAAATGTACGCGACGATTTTGATTATTGGGTTGTTCGGATATTTGGCGAATCAGATTTATTTGTTTTTGGAGAAGCGCTGGGTTCATTGGGCGGGCAAGTAGCGGAACATTGACAATCAAATAAAAAGGAGGAAATAAAATGATTGAATTTTCCTTGGCCACGTCATGGGACGATCAGTTGATTCGCGAGATAAGCCGATTGAACAAAAAATATTCTGATCGCAGAATAGTTGAAGTTTACGGTTCTTTTCGCACTAGCATGGCCGGTAGTGCCAGACCGCCATGGCGATTGCCGGACGTCTCCGAAGATCAGGCCATAAGGCACATGCAGTGCATTCATGAGTATGGTCTGAAATTCAATTACGTCTTGAATGCGCCGGTAATTTATGGTGAACCGGGTAAGACTCGCTCTGATTTGATTTCAGAAACAACCAGATTTATTGATTGGCTACAAAACACGCTTCGCGTTGACTCAATAACTGTCGCGATTCCTACTATTGCCAGATTGATTAAGGAAAAATTTCCTACCTTGAAGCTGATTATCTCGGTTGTTGCTGATGTGCATACGCTGGAACGCGCCAAGAAGTTTGAAAAAATAGGGGCTGATTTGATTTATTTAAACGCGCATACGGCCAATCGCGATTTTTCAACCATCAGAAAAATCGCCAGCGGACTTAATTGCGCAATCGGTCTTTACGCCAACATTTCCTGCCTGGATCATTGTCCGTACAGAAAAGAACACTACAAATTTTTCGGAGCAGTTTCGCAAACATTCAGTCGTAGGTTTTATGGTGAAGTAATAAAGGATCCTTTTTATGCTCTCTGCATGTTGATCTATCTCCGCGAACCATTTCAATTGTTGAAAGCGCCATTTATCAGACCGGAGGACATTGGAGAATATCACAAAATGGGAGTAAATATTTTCAAACTTTCGGATCGTTCTGATTCTACAGCAACGCTCATTCGTACAGCTGAAGCATATTTGTCAGGTGAATTTCACGGCAACTTGTTTGAGTTTATCTTCCGAAAAGGGAAAAAAATGGACGAAGGATTTAGTCTGCTCACCCAGGAAGAAGGATTTGCAGAAAATCCTTTAGTAATTGACAATGATCAGTTAACAGTGCTTAGCTTTTTTTCAAAAATAAGCCAAATTCGCGGTCAAAAGCTCGATGATTTTTGTAGAGCG
>JBBTXH010000019.1:0-6458 GCA_038062385.1 Patescibacteria group bacterium | reverse complement strand
GCGCAGGGAAGGAGAAAAATTTGAAGGTCAACTGAGCGGAGTTGATCAAAATGAAGTGCATGAAGATTTTTATAAAGTAGATACGTTAGAAAAATAATTTTATGATGGAGTTTTTCACTTACAAACGAGTCTTGGCTTTGGCTGTTTTGGCGGTAGTTTATTGGATTGTTTTGATCTTATACCGCGTCGGTAAGGGAGGAGCGGTCAAGAGGGTTGATTTTTGGAAATCAAATTGGAAGATCGGGTTATTTTGGTTTGTCACTGTTGCCGTTGTCGCCGGTGTTTGGTACTTGCTAAACAAATACGGTTTGGTTGAATAAAAAAATTACGGTACGGACAGAATAATGTTCTGTTCGTACCGTTTTGTTTTAAATTAAGAGGTGGTTTGACCGGTGCGTTTGAGCCATCTTACTTTCGGAACCTTAACGCCAGTTCCTTGCTTCTTAATCCGTTTTTTAGGCATATTAGATTGGTTTATTATTCAGTGGGAGTATTATACATGTCTGAATGAAATTTGCAACTGGGTGGCCAAAGCATTGACAATTATTTTGGTTTTTGTTAATGTGCGATTTCAAGAAAAGAACCTTGACAACACTCAAAAGACAGAGGAGGGCAAGATGCGAGAGATTGATCAAAGTAAAGTGGTTAGCCAGATTCTTTTTGGCACGAGCGAGGCTGGCAAGACATATGAGTTTGACGAAGGACATGATCCGAACCTACCATCCCAATGGTGGTTTCAGGAATCGGACGAAGGGTTGATTTTATTTGTGGTTTTCCACACGCAGGCCTGCCGCTGGTCGCAATGTATCAGTTGCAGTTTACCGTCCAAATGTTCAAAACAACCGGTCGGATACAAATCATTGCTGAGTCAAATCAATTACATTTTTGATCTGCCGGAAATCAGTAAACGTAGATTGGCGATTCGTAAGGTAATTCTGAGCAACAATGGTTCAGTTCTTGATCAGCTAACGTTTTCTTCCATGGCGCTCATGTATTTGGTGATGAAACTGAATCTGCATTTCCCGAAGTTGGCGGTTTTGAGCATTGAAACTCGTCCGGAATATGTGGAGATCGAAGAGCTGGATTTCCTGGCGCGCGGCATTGCCGAAGGTGATACGCCGACTGAACTGGAATTGGCCGTTGGTTTTGAACTTTTTGATGATCATTTGCGCAATAATGTTTTAAAAAAGGGATTGCGCAAAGAAGTTTTTGAAAATTTGGTAGCTAAAATGGCACCTTACGGTTTTCGTCTTAAATGTTATGTCATGCAAAAGCCGGTGCCGGGCATGACCAGTGAAGAGGCGATTCAAGATGTGCGAAATTCATTTGACTATTTCCACGCGCTGTACCGGAAGCATGACGGAAAAGTCAAATTCAATGTGCATTTGAACCCAACCTATGTCGCGCGAGGCACGATTCTTGAGCCGGCTTTTGAGCGTGGCGACTACACGCCGCCCAGTTTGCAGGACGTAGCGACAGCGGTGAAGCATGCGAGAGATCTACCGATCTCCGTTTATATCGGACTGGACGATGAAGGGCTGGCAGTTCTCGGTGGCTCATTCATCAGGCCGGGCGATGAATTGATTTTAAAAAAGTTGAAGACGTTCAATGAGCGTCAGGATTACAGTTTGTTGCCGTAAAACAAAAGTTCACAGCGAAACACTGTGAACTTTTTTATTGGATTATTATTATTTTTAATTGACTAAGAAGAATTAGCGTTTAGATAAACCCTCCCTCATCCACACCCCCTCCCTCAAATCGTACGGGGTTCCCGCCTTCCCCCGGACTACGATCCGGGGTTCGGCGGGTAAACTTCTCGCCCCGTTTTTATTGGGATATTATTTTTTCATTCGGATCGGACGGGGCTCGAACCCGTGACCTCTGCCGTGACAGGGCAGCGCTCTAACCAGCTGAGCTACCGATCCATGTTTGATGAGGTGATTATAGTAAATAAAATTGGACAAGTCAAGGTTAGGTGGCAGATGCTTTGCTTTCTACCGCGCTCCAATTGGAAAAAGGAGAAGGCGATTGCAGAAGTATTGATCGTGACTTCATGTATGGAAAAGTAACCAGCACGAGCAAACGGCAAAGTGTCGGTCAATCGTTGGACAACTCTTTGTCGCTGACATTGAGACAGAACGCGGACATGGCCGAGTTGAATATTTGGTCGCGGTCAGGTCAATGCCCGAGTTTCCGTTCAACTCTTTGAACTAATACAAAAGCGGCTGATTATCAATCAGTCGCTTTTTAAATTCATTTTACTTTTTCAACAATCTTGGCAAAAACAGCCGGATTGTTTTCCGCCAGGTCAGCCAAGATTTTTCGATCAATAGCGATTTTGCTTTTCGTCAATTTGTCGATGAATTTGCTGTAATTGAGTCCATAGGCTCGAACCGCGGCATTGATTTTGATCTGCCAAAGTTTTCTGAAATTAGTTTTCTTTTTCTTGCGATCATTGTAGGCGTAATTGCCGGCTTTCAAGATTGCGACCTTGGCCAGCTTAATCAAGTTTTTTCGGCCATGGCGATAACCCTTAGTGGCTTTCAATATTTTTTTTCTGTGTTTCAAGTGGCTTTTTCCACGTTTAACTCTTGGCATAAATATGGCTACAAATTACGAATCACTACAAATTTTCAAATATAGCTGAGACTGACAAACGTATGAACAACAGAACGAAAGAACTTGCTACATGTCATCTGTTCTTACGTTCATTCGTTTTTTCGTTCATCCGTTTAGTCTATTTGTAATAAAAGTAGTGTTTATAAAATGTGAAAATTAATGATTAGGTAAAAATCCTTTTACATTGCGCGTAAAAGCGTCGCTCAATTTAGTTGGGCGTCGTTTGTTCCGCGAAACTTTGCCTGATTCGCGGGAATTGTAATGATCTTGCCCGCATTTTTTCTTGAGAACTTTTCCGTTCTTGGTGATTCTAAATCTTTTGGCGACAGCTTTAATTGTTTTTAGTTTTGGCATATCAAGCGAATTAACTGGTTATAGGTTTTATGATTAAATATATTTTGTTGCCCATTTTATTGGCCGGGGTATCCACTTCGTTCGGAGTTTTCAGTCCTTGGCAGAATTTGGTAATAACTTCTCTGGCGAGACCAAGGTGTTGCATTTCTCGTCCGCGCAGAACCAATTCGATTTTTACCTTGTGGCCATCTTCGAGGAAACGATCAATTTGCCCTTGTTTTGTTTCTTGGTCGTGGCTGCTGATTTTCAGCGACAACCGCATGTTTTTCATTTCGAGCGAGCGACTCTGCAAACGTTGCCGCTTCATGAGCTTTTCATGTTGATATTGAAAACTGCCGAAGTTCATTATTTTGGCGACCGGCGGATTAGCGAGTGGCGAGACTTCTACCAGATCCAAGCCTTTTTCCTGAGCCATTGAAAGCGCTACGTTGGTGGCCATCGCTCCCAAATGCTTGCCGAACTCATCTATTACTTGCACTTCCGGCGCCTTAATTTGAAAATTATAAAGAAACGCTTTCTCTATCTTTTCTCTTTTTTTAAATTTGTACGATTTTCGCATAATTTGGATGTTGGGGGTTGGGAATTGGAAATAAGAAATTTGGGAACTTAAGGGCAATTAAACTCTTGAATTATAAGGGAAAGTGGATAATCAAGAATAAAACTGTTTACGGCTACTCCAACTTCTAATCTCTAATCTCCAACCTCCAAATTTGGAGATGGCGGGAGTTGAACCCGCGTCCAGAAAATTTATCAAATCGCTTCTACGGACATAGCTTACCTTAATTTTTTAAAATACTCAACGTCAAAGATAAGCAAAATAGTTGAGACTCGAGCCTTATGAATTTCAGTTGTAAGCAAAGGCGATCTTACAACCTAACTCGCGATATGACACCGGTTGACGCCGAGCGAGTATAGGCGAGCCGATGGCCGCAATCTAAATTTAGACAGCGACAGGCACAAAGCTGGGCATTGTAAACAATGACTTCACTTTGTTAACAAATGTGTTTGCACTTGTATTTTTGGCTTGTTTTATGAGTAAAGCCGCCTCAATCCGCGCCAAGTGATAAGTTTCTCTGTCGAAGCCCGGCATCCCCGTGATGAGGGAGAGGAAGGGGATGAGGTAAAGGATCATTGTTTTTTTATTATCCTCCTTATCCTCCTAATCCTCCTAATCCTTCTCATCCTTCCCTTTTCAACGTTCTCCGTATTTCCCGTTCAACATCTCTCGTCTTTATTTGCTCTTTCTTTTCGTACGTTTTTTTACCGCGAGCAAGAGCGATTTCCATCTTTACGAGATTGCGTTTAGTATATACCTTAAGGGGTATGATTGTCAAGCCCTTTTGCTCTAATTTTCCGACCAATGATTTTAATTCTGATTTGTTCACCAGCAGTTTTCGCGGTCTTTCCGGATCATAGTTCAATTTTGAACTTGCTTTTTTGTACGCGGAGATGCTTGCCTTGAACAGAAAAAGTTCTGGCCGCGGGTTATAAGTTATACTGACATAAGCGCTTTTCAAGCTGATCTGCCCGTTTCTTATTGATTTGACTTCACTGCCGGTCAAAACCAAACCAACCTCGAGCTTATCAAGAATTTCGTAACTGAAGCCGGCGTATTTATTGAAAATCGGTTGCATGCACCTATTATATTGGCACTTGGCTCAAAAGTCAAAGCACAGGGAATCGGCGTTTGGTAAAATAGATTGTATATTGTATAATGTGATCAGTAAAATCAATTAGCCAACTACCAACTACAAACTACTCACTACAAACTCATTTAACCCCTTTAACTCTTTTAACCTCAAAAATATTTTTTCTTAACTAAACCATATGAACAATGAGAGACAAGTGTTTGATTTGTCGATTCTAACTATTATTAAATTCTTCTTGGTTGTGATTTTGTTGTTCTTCTTGTATTTGATCAAGGAGGTGCTGGCGATTTTATTCGTGGCTTTGATTTTCGCTTCAGCTGTTGATCCATGGGTGGATGCCATGGAAAAAATTAAATTTCCGCGCTGGCTGTCCATTTTATTAATCTATATTGGACTTTTGATCGTTGTTTTTTTGGTCGTTTATTTGCTTATTCCTCCGATAACTGAACAGGCCGGACAATTATCCAACAGTTTTCCTGAATATTTTGAAAAGTTGAGCGACGCGTTCAAGAGTTTGAAAAGTTATTCTGCTGAACACGGCGTTCTCGGCGAGCTCGATAAAGGCATTTCAACTTTGAAGGGTAATATTGTGGGCGCAATGCAATCAGTTTTTTCCACCGTGGCCGGAATTTTCGGCGGTATTATTTCGTTTTTCGTTGTTTTAGTGGTTACGTTTTATATTACGGTTGAAGAAAGCGAGATGAAAAAAACACTGAATTTTATTTTGCCTGACAAATACCATCAATTCACTTTACAATTGATAAATAAAATTCAGAAAAAGATCGGTGATTGGTTGAAGGGTCAGCTGGTTTTGAGTTTGATCATAGGCATCATGGTTTATGTTGGTTTGTTGATTTTAGGCGTTAACTACGCCTTGATTTTGGCATTGGTGGCGGCCATTGGAGAATTTGTGCCCTATCTCGGGCCGGTACTCGCAGCCATACCAGCGGTTTTTCTGGCGTTTGCGCAGTCGCCTTTGAAAGCATTATTTGTTTTAATCTTGTATTTGATAATTCAACAGATTGAAAATCAAATTTTGGTGCCAAAGGTCATGCAAAAAGCAGTGGGGTTAAACCCGATTGTAAGTATCGTGGCCATGCTCATCGGCGCGAAGACAGCCGGAATCGTTGGTGTAGTTCTAGCCATACCCGTGGCCACAGCCGTGACCGTTATTATCAAAGAGATTTGGAGCTCCAAGGAAAAGGTGGAAGAGATCGTGGAGGATACGGTTTAATTTTCGTATGAAAACAAAAGTAAAAATACAATCAAGAGTTTTTTTGATAATTTTAATTTTGTTATTCTTAGTAATCGTTGTTTCGTATTTTTTTATTTTTCGGGAGATTGCTCTTGATCGTGGTAGTTGGGTAGAGGAGAGTGCCGGGTTGACCGACGAGACAATAACTGCTATTGATGAATTGGAGTTAAAAAAAGATATGCTTCGTTTTCTTGATGTTTATTTCAAGCAAAAATTCGATAATGATCAAGACAGGCAAGTGTTTGTTGAAAAAGAATATGAACGTTTTCTAACGCACACGACCGCGACCGGCGCTGAACAAGATTTGCTGGCGCGATTTATTTCTGATTTAGGAGAATTATTGAAGAACGTGGGAAAGGACATTTTTTTAAATAAAACAGCGGAACAAGATTTATTAAAAATAAAAAAAGAATTAAGCAATTAAAAAATATGATTATTGGGATATTTGGGAATATTGAGAAAATTGTGATATTTGAGAAATTCTCAGTTTAAGCAATCTTGAATATCCCAACTTTCCCACACATCTCAATCATCCTCCTTATCCTCCTTATCCTCCTAATCCTCCTAATCCTACTCATCTT